>NZ_JBSFTC010000055.1:0-50502 GCF_053590415.1 Nonomuraea sp. NPDC003201 | reverse complement strand
CACGGTGGGCGGCCGGTGGTGGCTGCTGCCCGCGCCCGCCGCCGACACCACCCAGCGGGCGCACGCTCAGGCCGAGGTGCTGCTGGAACGGCACGGCGTGGTGACCCGGGGCGCGGTGACGTCGGAACGGCTTCCTGGGGGATTTACGCCCGTATATCAGGTCTTGCGGGCGTACGAGGAGAGCGGACGGTGCCGCCGGGGCTACTTCGTCGAGGGCCTCGGGGGCGCGCAGTTCGCCCTGCCGGGAGCGGTCGACCGGATGCGCGCCATGGCGCCCGGCCTCGCCCCGTCCGGCGGTCCAGAGCTCTCCCCAGGGGGCGGCGGTCTAGGGTCCGGCTCCGGGGTTGGGAGTTTTGGGTCCGGGTCCGGGGCTGGGGGTTGGGGGTCCGGGGCCGGCGGTCCGGGGATCGGCTCCGGGGCTGGGAGTTTTAGGCCCGGTTCAGGGGCTGGGGGTTTGGGGTCCGGCTCTGGGGGCGGGCGGAGGGCCGTGGTGCTGGCCGCCGCCGACCCGGCCAGCCCGTACGGCGCCGCGCTCCCCTGGCCGCAGCACCCTGGCGAACTCGGGCACAAGCCTGGCCGGAAGGCCGGTTCGCTGGTCGTGCTCGTGGACGGGCACCTGGTGCTCTACGTCGAACGGGGTGGCAAGACGCTGCTGTCGTTCGCCGACGACGACCGGCTGCAGCCCGCCGTCGACGCCCTCGCGCTGGCTGTGCGGGACGGGGCGCTCGGGAAGCTGACCGTGGAACGGGCCGACGGCACGGCCATCGTCGAGTCGCCGCTGGCGGCGGCCCTGGAGGCGGCCGGCTTCCACCCCACCCCCCGCGGGCTGCGCCTACGCTCCTGAGCTCCTGAGCTCCTGAGCTCCTGAGCTCCTGCGACGCGACGACCGCAGGGCGCGAGGGCCGAGAGCGCGGGAGCCGGATGCGCGGAGGGTCGCGGGGTCCCGAGGCGCGGGGTCCCGAGGCGCGGAGGCGGCAGGGCAAGGCCGGGGCCGCAATGTGGCCGGCGGTGCGGGAGCCGGAGGGGTGGCGGGGTTCCGAGGCGCGGAGGCGACAGGGTAGGGCCGGGGCCGAAGCTGGCGGTGTGGAAGACGGAGGCGCGGAGGTCGAGGGCCGGAAGCGACCGGGCAGGGCCGGGGCCGAAGCTGGCGGTGTGGGAGCCGGAGGTGCGGAGGTCGAGGGCCGGGGCGAGGGGGTGTGGGGGCGGGGGTTGGGTTGGGGGGGTGGGGGCGTGATGGGTGGGGAGGTGGGCGGGCTGTATACGATTGTCGCCTCATGGCTGATTTGACGCTGGGCGCGGCCCATCCGACCTTGCGCGACGAGGTCACCAAGGAGCTGCGGCGACGCATACTCTCCGGCGAGCTCGCCCAAGGTGAGCGGCTGGTCGAGGACCGGCTGGCCGCGCTGCTCGGCGTGTCGCGCAACCCCGTGCGCGAGTCCATCCGGGTGCTGGCCGCCGAGGGGTTCGTCGAGGTCGTGCCCCGGTTCGGCGCCAGCGTCGCGCGACTGTCGGCGGCGGAGGGTGAGGAGCTCTTCGACGTGCGCATGGCGGTCGAGGGCCTGGCGGCGCGGCTGGCCGCGCGCAAGCGCACCCCCGAGTCCGCCGAGCGGCTGCGGCAGGTGCTGGAGCAGGCCAAGGAGGCCGTGGAGAACGAGCGCCTGGAGGAGGTGGCCGATCTCAACACGGCCTTCCACCTGGCCGTCGGCGAGGCGGCGGGCAACTCGTACCTGAGTCTGATGATGAAGCCCATGCTCCTGCGGGCGCAGTGGGTCTTCAGCCAGACCGCCGCCGCCCGCGGGCCGCACTCCTGGACCGAGCACCTGAGCCTGTGCGAGGCCATCGCGGCGGGCGACGAGGACGAGGCGCAGGCCAGGGCCATCGCGCACGTGGCCGCGGCCAGGCGGTCGTTCCTGGCGGCGATCCGCAGGGCAAATCCCCCGAACGATTAGAAAACACTCAGATAACAACACAGGGTCAGGAAACACCAGTGAAATGTGAGGTCTTGTATACAGTCTCCTAAACCTTTCAACGGAGGCCCCATGAGACCGTCCCCCAGGCTCGTCGCGGCGCTCGCCGTTCTCCCCCTTGCCCTGACAGCTTGCGGCGGAGGCGGATCGAGCGGCACCCCCGCAGCCCCTCCCTCCATAGCCGACGCCTCGGCCGACAACCGGCCGGTCAAGGCGGGCGGCACGCTCAACGTGGCGCTCAGCGCCGACCCCGACGCGCTCGACCCGAGCATCTCGACCACGCTGGTGGGTCGCGAGGTGTTCGCGAACATGTGCGAGAAGCTCTTCGACATCGACGCGCAGTCGAGCCTGGTCCCGCAGCTGGCCGGCGCCTTGCCCGAGGTCTCCGGTGACGGCAAGGAGGTGACGATCAAGCTGCGCGAGGGCGTGAAGTTCAACGACGGCACGGCGTTCGACGCCGAGGCGGTCAAGAAGTCGCTGGACCGGCACCGCACCTGGGAGAAGTCCGCGCGCCAGGCCGACCTGGCGGCGGTGTCCAAGGTGACCGTGGTCGACCCCACGACGGTCAAGCTCACGCTGACGCAGGCGTTCACGCCGCTGACCGCGCAGCTCGCCGACCGCGCCGGCATGATCATGTCGCCCAAGGCCCTGGACGCGGGCAACGACAACTTCGGGGCGAGCCCGGTCTGCGTCGGGCCGTTCAAGTTCGCCAGCCGTACGTCCGGCAGCCAGATCATGCTGGAGAAGGCCCCCGACTACTACGACGCGGCCAAGGTCAAGCTCGACAAGCTCGTATACAAAATCATCGTGGACCCGAACGTACGGGCCGCGAACCTGAAGTCCGGCGACGTCCAGGTGGGCGACAACCTCGCCACCACCACGGTCAAGGGCGTGCAGAGCGACCCCAACCTCAAGGTCGTGTCCGGCGGCGGCCTCGGCTACTACGGCATCACGATCAACACCGGCAACGCCGGCGGCTCCACCGAGAAGCCCGGCACGGTGAACACGGCGCTGGCCAAGAGCCCGCAGCTGCGCGAGGCGTTCGAGCTGGCCCTCGATCGCGACGTGATCAACAAGACCGTCTACAACGGTTTGCACGAGGTGGACTGCTTCCCCGTGCCGGTGGACAGCCCGTACCGCGCCAAGGACCTGCAGTGCCCGGCACGCGACCTGGCCAAGGCCAAGCAGCTGGTGCAGGCGTCCGGCGTGCAGACGCCGGTCCCGGTCACGCTCACCAGCCCGAACGACGCCACCAACGTGCGCCTGGCGCAGGTCATCCAGCAGATGACCAAGGAGGCGGGCTTCAACGTGAACGTGCAGACCGCCGAGTTCGTCAGCACGCTTGAGCAGGGCAAGTCCGGCAAGTTCGACGTCCTGCTGAACGGCTGGTCGGGCCGCGTCGACCCGGACGGCAACCTCACGAACCTCATCACCAGCCGCGGCAGCAACAACTACAGCGGCATGTCCGACCCGGGCATCGACGACCCGATCAAGCAGGCCGCCGCCGAGTCGGACCCGGTCAAGCGGGCCGAGCTCTACGCGGGTGCCCTGAAGAAGGCCGCCGAGGTGAGAGGCGTCCTGTACCTGTACCACAACAAGTACTACCTGGGCATGAGCAAGAACGTGGCCGGCGTCCAGTACTTCAAGGACGGCCTGCCGCGCTTCGTCACCGCCGGGTTCACCGCGTAATGCTCTGGTTCATCCTCCGGCGCTGCGGATCGGCCGTGATCGTGCTGTTCCTGGCCAGCGTCCTGATCTTCCTCGGGATCAGGGCGCTGCCCGGGGACCCGGCCACGGTCATGGCGGGCGAGGAGGCCTCGCCCGCCGTGATCGAGGCCATCCGGCACGAGTTCGGCCTGGACAAGCCGTTGCCCGCCCAGTACCTCGACTACGTCGGCCAGACCCTGACCGGCAATCTCGGCCGCTCCACACAGGACCAGCTCCCGGTGATCGACATCATCGCCGAGCGGCTGCCGGTGACGCTGGAGCTGTCGGCCCTGGCCATGCTGGTCGCGATCGTCGTCGGGGTGGGCGCGGGCATCGTCGCGGCCGTCCGGCGCGGCCGGCTCGCCGACTACCTGGCCACCGGGTTCGGCCTGGCCGGGCTGTCGGTGCCGCACTTCTGGCTCGGCCTACTCGGCATCCTGCTGTTCGCGGTCACCTGGCGGGTCCTGCCCGCCTCCGGGTACGTCCCCTTCACCCAGGACCCCGGCCAGAACCTCCAGCGCATGATCCTGCCCGCCCTCGTGCTCGGCACCGGCTTCGCCGCCATCCTCATGCGGCAGACCCGCTCGGCCATGCTCGGCGCGCTCTCGGCCGACTACGTCCGGACCGCCAGGTCGAAGGGCCTGTCCGAGGTCAAGGTCGTGGGCGCGCACGCGCTGCGCAACAGCCTGACGACCGTGGTCACGGTGCTCGGCCTCCAACTCGGCGCGCTGATCAGCGGCGCGGTGGTGACCGAGCAGATCTTCGTGATCCCCGGGTTCGGCAAGCTGACCGTGGACGCGGTGCTGACCAGGAACTACCCCGTCATCCAGGCCGTCGTGCTGATCACGGTCATCGGGTACGTGCTGGTCAACCTGCTGGTCGACATCGTGTACGCGTTCCTCAACCCCCGGATCAGGCTGTCGGGGGGCGCGAATGACTAGGCTGTGGCGGCGTTTCAAGCGGCGCCCGATGCCGATGGCCGGGCTGGTGCTGGTGGTCGCGTTCGTGCTGCTGGCGCTGATCGGGCCGCTGGTGACCGGCGACCCCACCGCGCAGGACTACCTGGCCACCCTCGCGCCCCCGTCGGGCGCGCACCCGATGGGCACCGACGACCTGGGCCGCGACGCGTTCGCCAGGATCGCGCACGGCGCGCAGGTGTCGTTGCAGGCCGGCGTGCTCTCCACGCTGCTGGCGATGGCCGTGGGCATCCCGATCGGCCTGGTCGCCGGGTTCTACCGGCGCTGGCTCGACCCGATCGTGATGCGGCTGGTGGACGTGACGCTGGCGTTCCCGTTCCTGGTGTTCGCGGTGGGCCTGGCGGCGATCATCGGGCCCTCACTGAAGGGCGTGGTGTTCGCGCTGGGCTTCTCCCAGCTGCCCGCCGTCATCAGGATCACCCGTGGCGAGGTGCTGGCGGTCAGGGAGATGGACTACGTGGCCGCGGCCGTCGCCGACGGCGCGGGCGACGGGCACCTCATCTTCCGTTATGTGCTCCCGAACTGCCTCAACCCGCTCATCGTGCAGGCCACCGTGGCGATCCCGGGGGCGATCATCGGCGAGGCCACGCTGTCGTTCCTGGGGCTGGGCGTGCAGCCGCCCACGCCTTCGTGGGGCGTGATGCTGACGACCGCGCAGCAGTATCTGAGCGACGCGCCCTGGCTGGCCGTCTGGCCCGGGATCATGATCGCGCTGGCCACGCTCGGCTTCAACCTGCTGGGCGACGGGCTGCGGGACGTTCTGGACCCGAGGAGCGGCCGATGAGCCTGCTGGAGATCACCGACCTGAGGGTCGGCTTCGACACCGAGGACGGCCTGGTGCAGGCGGTCAGGGACATCTCGCTCACGCTGGACGAAGGCGAGATCCTGGCGCTGTGCGGCGAGTCCGGCTGCGGCAAGTCGGTCACCGCGATGTCGGTGCCCAGGCTGCTGCCGCCCGAGACGACCCGGCTGTCCGGCTCGGTCAGGCTGGACGGGCGCGAGCTCACCACGCTCCCCGAGGCGGACCTGCGGCACGTACGCGGCAAGGAGGTCTCGGTCGTCTTCCAGGAGCCGATGACCTCGCTGAACCCGTCGTTCAGCGTCGGATACCAGATCACCGAGGTGCTGCGCAGGCACGAGCGCCTCTCGCGCCAGGCCGCCAGGACCCGCGCCGTCGAGCTGCTGGAGCTGGTCGGCATCCCGGCGCCGCAGCGCCGCATGAAGGAGTACCCGCACCAGCTCTCCGGCGGCATGCGCCAGCGCGTGATGATCGCGATCGCGGTGGCCTGCTCGCCCCGGGTCCTGATCGCCGACGAGCCCACCACGGCGCTCGACGTGACGATCCAGGCGGGCGTGCTGGACGTCTTCCGCGACCTGCGCGACCGGCTCGGCACGGCGATCATCCTCATCACGCACGACCTGGGCGTGGTGGCCGACATCGCCGACCGGGCCGTGGTCATGTACGCCGGCCGCGCCGTCGAGCAGGCCCCGGTGGCCGAGTTGTTCGCGAACCCGCGGCACCCGTACACGCTGGGCCTGATGAACGCGCTCCCGTCCGCGGCGGTCGGCGGCCGCCTGGCCGAGATCCCCGGCATGGTGCCCTCGCCGCTGTCGGATCCCGACGAGTGCGCGTTCCAGGCCCGCTGCCCGCGCGCCCAGGGCGACTGCCGCGCGGCCAGACCCCCGCTCGAACGGCACGCGGACGGCCATCTGGCGGCCTGTTTCCACCCGGGAGGCAAGCAGTGATCCTGCGGATCGACAACCTGGTCAAGCACTACGGCCAGGTACGCGCCGTGGACGGCCTGTCGCTGGAGCTCGCCCAGGGCGAGGTGCTCGGCCTGGTCGGCGAGTCGGGCAGCGGCAAATCCACGGTCGGAAAGTGCGTGCTGCGCCTGACCGAGCCCACCTCGGGGGCCATCGAGCTGGACGGCCGCGACATCACCCACCTGTCGCGCCGGGCCATGCGCCCGCTGCGCAGGGACGTCCACATGGTCTTCCAGGACCCCTACTCATCGCTCAACCCGCGCTTCACGATCGGGCAGATCGTCGCCGAGCCGCTGCTGCGGCACAAGGTGGCCGACCGGCGTGAGGTCTCCGGACGCGTGTCCGCCATGCTGGAGAAGGTGGGGCTGCGGCAGGAGATGCGTTCCCGGTTCCCGCACGAGCTGTCCGGCGGGCAGCGGCAGCGGGTCGGGCTGGCCAGGGCGCTGATCCTGGAGCCCAAGCTGGTCGTGGCGGACGAGCCGGTGTCGGCGCTGGACGTGTCGGTGCAGGCGTCGGTGCTCAACCTGATCACGGACCTGCAGCGGGACATGGGGTTCTCGTGCCTGTTCATCACGCACGACCTGTCGGTGGTGGAGTTTCTCGCCGACCGGATCGCCGTCATGTACCTGGGCAAGATCGTCGAATCCGGCCCGACGGCCGAGATCTTCGCCGCGCCGCGGCACCCGTACACGCAGGCCCTGTTGTCGGCGGCGCCGGTGCCCGATCCGGTCCGGCAGCGGGAGCGGCGCAGGATCGTGCTCGGCGGGGACGTCCCCAGCCCGGTCGACCCGCCGTCCGGGTGCCGGTTCCACACGCGGTGCCCGCTGGCGTACGACGCCTGCCGTACCGAGGAGCCGCTGCTCCGGGATCCTCGCGGCAACGGCCATCCGGCCGCGTGTCATCTTGTCACGGTGGACCGCGTTCCCGACGCGGCCGCCAATCTGTAAGAAGGAGAGATCTTGTTCACCACCAGGCCCGAGCTGACGGGCGACTTCGGCATGGTCGCCAGCACGCACTGGCTGGCCTCGGCCACCGGCATGGGCGTGCTGGAACGCGGCGGCAACGCCTTCGACGCGGCGGTGGCCGCCGGGTTCGTGCTCCAGGTCGCCGAGCCGCACCTGAACGGCCCCGGCGGCGAGGTGCCGATCCTGCTGTGGAGCGAGGACGAGCAGAAGGTGTCCGTGGTGTGCGGGCAGGGCGTCGCGCCGGCCGCGGCCACCATTGAGCGCTACACCGGGCTGGGCCTGGACATCGTGCCCGGCACGGGGCTGCTGGCGGCCACCGTGCCGGGGGCGTTCGGCGGCTGGATGCTCATGCTGGAGCGCTGGGGCACCTGGTCGCTGGCCGACGTGCTGGCCCCCGCGATCCACTACGCCGAGCACGGGGTGCCGGTGCTGGAGCGCATCGCGGCCACGATCGAGTCGGTCGAAGGACTGTTCAACGACGACTGGCCCACGTCGGCGGCGACCTGGCTGCCCGGCGGCCGGATCCCGGCGGCCGGGTCGAAGCTGGCCAACCCGGTGCTGGCGGCCACCTACCGGCGGGTGGTCGCCGAGGCCGAGGCCGCGTCGAGCACCCGCGAGGGACAGCTCGCCGCCGCCCGCCGCGCCTGGTACGAGGGGTTCGTGGCCGAGGCGATCGCCGAGTTCTGCGCCAAGACGGCCTGGCGGGACAGCAGCGGCGAGGCGCACGGCGGGCTGCTCACCGGCGACGACCTGGCCCGGTGGTCGGCCTCGGTCGAGGAGCCGCTCGCCTTCGACTACCGCGGCCACACCGTCTACAAGACGCGGCCGTGGGGGCAGGGGCCGGTGTTCCTGCAGCAGCTCGCGCTCCTTCAGGGCTTCGACCTGGACGGGATGGAGCTCCTCGGCGCCGACTACGTGCACACGGTGACGGAGGCCGCCAAGCTCGCCTTCGCCGACCGCGAGGCCTGGTACGGCGACACCGACGTCCCCGTGTCCGACCTGCTCAGCGAGGCCTACAACGCCGAGCGGCGCAAGCTCATAGGCGCGCGGGCCAGCTTCGAGCTGCGGCCCGGCGCCCCGGGCGGCCGCGCCCCCAGGCTGCCCGACTACCCCGCGCCCGGCACGGCGAGCGACGCCCCCGGCATCTCCGGCGCACGCTCCCCGCAGGGCGTCGGCGAGCCGACCGTGGCCCGCGACGGCACGGTGAAGGGTGACACCTGCCACCTCGACGTCGTGGACCGCTACGGCAACATGGTCTCGGCCACCCCCAGCGGCGGCTGGCTGCAGAGCTCCCCCACCATCCCCGAGCTGGGCTTCTGCCTGGGCACCAGGGCTCAGATGTTCTGGCTGCAGGACGGGCTGCCCGCCTCGCTGCGTCCCGGCACGCGTCCGCGCACCACGCTGACGCCGTCGTTCGCGCTCAGGGACGGCAGGCCGTGGCTGGCGTTCGGCACCCCCGGCGGCGACCAGCAGGACCAGTGGAGCCTGAACTTCTTCCTCGCGGTCGTCCACGGCGGGCTGAACCTGCAGGAGGCCATCGACGCCCCCATGTTCCACTCCGAGCACTTCCCCAGCTCGTTCTTCCCGCGCGGCTCCCGTCCTGGCGTGCTGCACGTCGAGGACCGGGTGGACGCGGGTGTGTCGGCGGAGCTGCGGCGGCGCGGGCACGAGGTCGAGGTGCAGGGCTCGTGGACGCTCGGCAGGCTCAGCGCCGTCGCCCGTGACGGCGAGTTCCTCAAGGCCGCCGCCAACCCGCGCGGCGCCCAGGGCTACGCAGTCGGCCGATGACGGATCTCCTGTTCATGCTGGGCGCCGGTCTGCTGGCCGGTGTGGTGAACGCGCTGGCGGGCGGCGGGACACTCATCTCGTTCCCCGCGCTGCTGGCGCTGGGTTATCCGAGCCTGACCGCGTCCGTGACCAACGCGGTGGCGCTGTGGCCCGGCTACCTGGGCGGCGTGCTCGGCTACCGGGCCGAGCTGCGCGGCCAGCGGCGCCGGGCGGCGGCGCTGTCGATCACGACCGTGCTGGGCGCGGGCGTGGGCAGCGCGTTGCTGCTGCTCACGCCCGGCCGGCTGTTCGAGTCGCTGGTGCCGTGGCTGGTGGCCTTCGCCAGCCTGGCGCTGCTGGCCCAGCCGTGGCTGCGCAGGCTCTTCGGCGGTGAGGCCGACGGGCCGCCCAGCAAGCTCGTGTACGCCGGGGTCTTCCTGGGCGGCTGTTACGGCGCCTACTTCAACGGTGGAATGGGAGTACTGCTCCTGACGGTGCTCGGCATGTTCCTGCACGACAACCTGCATCGGGTGAACGCCGTGCGGGCCACGCTCGCGCTGGTGATCAGCACGGTGTCGGTCGTGGCGTTCTCCCTGTTCGGTCCCGTGCAGTGGCAGGCCGTGGCGGTGATCGCGCCGGCCAGCCTGGTCGGCGGGTTCCTGGGCACGCGTCTGGCCAAACTCATGTCGGCCAAGGTCCTGCGCGGCGTCGTTGTCGCGTTCGGCCTGGGTGTGGCCGTGGCGCTTGCCTTGCGTTAGGCGGTATCGCTACGCGACGGTGGCCTCGATGAGGTCGTCCACCACGTCGGCCAGGTCGTGGCCCCTGGCGTGCACCCGGCGCTGGCGCATGGCTCCCGAGCCCTTGCGCAGCAACCGGTCCAGCCCCTCCTGGACGAACGTCAGGTCGCCGGCCTCCGCCAGCGCCGGGCGTACGTGCTCCAGGAGGCGGCCCGCCATCACCGGCGCGGGCACGAGGGCGCCGTGCCGCACGTCCATGCTGTCGCCCGTCAGCCCGTAGCGGGCCGCGCGCCAGTAGGCGGCGCGCAGCACCTCCGCCGGGATCGGCAGCCCACGGTCACCCCGCTCCACCGCGGCCAGCGCGGTCACCACCAGCGCGCGGATGAGCCCGATCAGGGTGAGACTGTCGCTCACGTCGAGCGGCACGTCGGCCACCCTGATCTCGACCGTGGGCAGCCGGGACGACGGCCGGGCGTCCCAGTAGACCGTCTTGGCGTCGAGCAGCACGCCCGAGTCCGTGAGCGCGCGCACCGCCAGCTCGTAGTCGCCGAACGACGGGAAGTACGGCGGCGCGCCGGACACCGGCCAGCGGCCCCAGCTGATCACCCGCCAGGACGCGTAACCGGTGTCGCGGCCCACGAAGAACGGCGAGTTGGCGGCCAGCGCGATCAGCGTGGGCAGCCAGGGACGCAGGTGGTTGCCGACGTAGACGGCGTGCTCTTCATCGGGCACGTCCACGTGCACGTGCAGGGCGCAGATGCTGATCTCGTCATGAAGTGCGCGATAGAGCGTCCTCCCTTGGTGATAGCGATCGTCGTCGGCGAGCGGCGGCGGCATGACGTTCCCCAGCACGGGGATGCCGCTCGCGACGACGGCCAGTCCGCACGAACGGGCGGCGAACGCCACCTCCTGCCGCGCGGAACGCAGTTGCGAGCCGAGCTCGCTGAGGTCGGCGGAGGGCGGCGTGCGAGCCTCCACCTGGAAACGCGTGATTTCTTGCACCACGTCGAGCACATCCGTCGCCGCGGCCAGGACATCGGCCGCTCGGGGAGCCACGTGGCGGGTGCGGGGATCGACTACGAGATATTCCTCTTCGATCCCGATCAACGGAACCATACCCACACCTCGCTGGGAGTCCAAACCTCCGACTGAAGGTTGTGCCCGGCGCACGCCCAGGGGAAAACCCCAGGAGCAAACGATTGCTCAGATGGGCCCGTAGAGGGCGTGGGCAAATCCCGTGGACATGGCCCAATAACGGTCGCCGTACGACCAGTGCCACCACTCGGTGGGGTAGTTGACCAGGCCGGTGGGCTCCAGAGCGGCGGCGAGGAGCTTGCGGTGGGCGCGCGCGTCGTCGGAGATATTGGGGGCGGCCGTATAGCAGGCGCCGTCGCTCTGCTCCGGGTTGTCGTTGACCTGGGTGCCCATGTCGTACTCGACGCCGTCGGGGTCGCACAGGGTCAGGTCCACGGCGGCGCCGGCGGTGTGGGGGGCGACCTCGACCGGGGACACGTACCGACTCGCCGCGATATATGACTCGTCGGGGGAAATTTCGGGGAATGTGGTGTGGAGTTCTGCCCGGTACGTCTCGAAGATCCGCCGCTGGGTGGCGATGGGCCGGTAGCCCTCGACGATCAGCAGGTGGAACCCCTCGGGCAGCGAACGCTCGGCCCGCTCCAGCCGGTCGAGCAGGCCGGAGCGCAGGTGCGCGTACGCGCCCTCGTCGTCGGCCAGCCGCGTGTCGACGCGCAGCCGCCCGCGCACGTCGGCCAGCGGCTCGCCGCACTCGCGCACGGGAAGCGCGGTCACCCTGGGGTCGGAGATGAGCACGACATCGTTGGGGGACAGCCACATGAGCAGAAATTCTCACACAGTATCGGAGAAGACCTGCTCCCGGGCCTGCTCCAGAGCGGCCACCAGCGCCCCGCGCAGCACGGGGTTGCCCGCGACCTGGGTCGTCACCACGGTCGGCCGGCTGGGGCAGACGCGGGCCACCGCCTCCTGCACCTTGGCGGCCAGCCGCGCGCCGCCGGCCCGGCCGATGTCGCCGCTGAGCACGATCAGCCCGGGATCGAGCACGACGGTCACCGCCGCCGCGCCCACGGCCAGCCGTCCCGCCACCTCGTCCAGGTAGCCCTCGTCGCCACCGCGGACCAGGTCGGGCACCGTCCTGCCGGTCACGCCGTGCCGGTCGGCCAGGCCGCGCAGCGCGTCGTGGCCCACCAGGCGCTGGAACGAGCCCGACTGCGGCTCCGAGACGTCCGTCGGCAGCGGCTCGCCGGGGACCGGCAGCCAGCCGATCTCGCCCGCTCCCCCGCTGATGCCCCGGTGCAGCCTGCCCCCCAGCATGACGCCGAGTCCCTGGCCGACGCCGGCCCAGATCACCACGAAGTCGTCGTGGCCGACGGCCGCGCCGTGCTTGTGCTCGGCGAGCGCGACCAGGTTGACGTCGTTCTCGATGGTGACGGACGCGCCGAGCGTCTCGCGCAGGCTGGCCAGCACGCCGACGTGCCATTCCGGCAGGTCGTACGACCAGCGCACGTCGCCCGTGATCGGATCGACCACCCCCCTGGTGCCGATGACGAACGCGCGCAGCCGCGACAGGCTGACGTTCGCCGTGTCGCAGGCGCGCTGCACCGCCTCGTGGACCGCCTTGACCGGGTCGCGGCCGTCGGACGGGTTGAGCGTGATCTCCACGACCACCCTGCCTGTGATGTCCGCCACAGCGACCTTGAGGCTGTCGGGCAGGACCTCGAGGCCGGCGACGTACGCGCTGGAGGGAACGACGGCATACAGGGCGGCGTGCGGCCCCCTGCCCCCTGCGCGCTCCCCCGCGACCTCGACCAGCCCCCGCTCCTCCAGGCGAGCGAGCAGCTGACCTGCGGTTACCTTGGAGAGCCCGGTCCTTTCCCCCAGCTCGGCCCGGGTGAGCGGGCCGTCCATCAGGAGGAGTTCGAGTGCCGCGCGATCGTTCAACCTGCGTAGCAGCCGGGGGACTCCCGGGCTTCGACTCATTACCGCACCCCTCTCGTCACGAATGGCTAACGGGCGTTTCTTTTAAGAAAGTTTCTTGTTAGTTTAGCAGCGTTGTTCGACATTTGACGATCAGCCTGGTGCGGACCGTAGGCCGGCACCCGGGAAGGGAGAACCCTGTGAGGATCGCGAAGATCACAGCCGCTACGGTCAGCACGGCCGCGCTGGCCCTGGGTCTGGCCGCCTGTGGCTCGAGCGAGACCCCCTCGTCCTCACCAAGCGCCGCCGCACCTGCCAGCAGCGGCCCCAAGTACGCCGGCAAGACGCTGACGTTCTGGCGCCTCGGGGACACCAACCCCGCCGCGCAGAAGTACACCGACGAGCTGGTCGCCGAGTTCGAGAAGGAGACCGGCGCCAAGGTGAACGTCGAGTGGATCCCTTGGCCGCAGGTCAACGACAAGTTCACGGCCGCGGCCGCCGGCGGCACCGGCCCTGACGTGACGGAGATCGGCAACGACCAGGTGCCGCTGTGGCAGAGCCAGGAGGCCCTGGAGCCGATCACCGACATCGTGGCGGGCGGCGACCAGGCCCAGATCCCCAAGAACCTCATGGGGCTGGAGACCATCGACGGCGAGACGTACGCCGTGCCGTGGGGCGGCGGCAGCCGGGCGGTGCTCTACCGCGCCGACTGGTTCAAGGAGCTCAAGATCGAGATCCCCAAAACCTGGGACGAGCTCGTGGCGGCCGCCAAGAAGATCCAGGCCAAGAAGGGCAAGGACGTGGACGGCTTCGCCTTCAACGGCGGCTCCGACGCCAACCACCTGCTCGGCGCCCTCGCCTGGACCGCCGGCGGCGACTACGCCGTCAAGGAGGGCGAGAAGTGGGTCGGCAAGCTCACCGACCCGGCCTTCAAGGAGGGCTTCGCCCAGTACACCGGCCTGGTGACCGACGGCCTGTCCGGCAAGTCGCGGCTCAACCAGAACACCACCGAGATCCGCACCCGCTTCGCCAACAACAAGGTGGGCATGTACCTCACCGCGTCGTGGGACCTGCCGGGGATCGCGGAGGACAGCAAGGGCAAGCTCAAGGGTGACAAGCTGGCCTTCTTCCCGCTCCCGTCCAAGGCGGGCGGCGAGGCGCAGTCCTTCCTCGGCGGCAACGACATCGCCGTGTGGGGCTCCGCCAAGGAGAAGGACGCGGCCAAGGAGTTCGTGAAGCTGGCCTCCAACAAGCAGTGGGGCGTCAAGTACGCCACCGACGGCGGCCTGCTCCCCGTCTACCCCGAGGCCCTCGCCGCGCTGTCCAGCGACCCGGCGCAGGCGCCGTTCGCCGCGGCCTTCGCCAAGGCCAAGGCCTTCCCCGCCGACCCGCAGTGGACGGAGGCCAACGAGACCAAGGCGGTGCTGCAGAACGCGGCCCGCAAGGTCATCGAGGGCAAGGCGAGCGCGGATGACGCGCTGGCCGCTGCCAACAAGGAACTCGAAGACATCCTCAACGCTTCCTGAGACCTATGACGAACACGTCAACGCTCGCCCCCCGGGGCGGAGGCCGCGCCTCCGCCCCGGGACGGCGCCGCTCACACCGGCCACCGCGGGCCAGCGGGCTGCCCGCCTGGTCGATCCCCTACGTCCTGCTGATCCCGGGACTGCTGGTCATCGGCGCGCTGCTGCTGTGGCCGCTGATCCAGATGGTGATCATCTCCTTCCAGAAGGTGGGACTCGTCCAGATCTCGGGCAAGAAGCCGGCCACCTGGGTCGGGCTCGAGAACTTCACCAAGGTCTTCGAGAACGACATCTTCTGGTCCTCGCTGCGCAACACGCTGGTGTTCGCGGTGATCGCGGTGCCGCTCACGCTGATCCTCGGCACCGCCGTCGGCGTCCTGCTGCACCGGCTCGGCAAGAAGATGTCGCTGTTCGTCATCATCGGCATCATGTTCGCCTGGGCGGTCCCGCCGGTGGCGCAGGGCATGATCTGGCGCTCGCTGTTCGACGCCGAGGCCGGCATCGTCAACTGGGCGCTCAACCTGCTGCCCGACGGGCTCTCCAAGGCCCTGTTCGGACGGGCCGACTGGACCGGTCAGCCGTGGCTCAATGACGCCTGGTCCATCTACATGGCGCTGATCGTCTGCGTCGTCTGGGCGGGCTTCCCGTTCATCGCGGTCTCGGTGCTGGCCGGCCTCAAGGGCATCCCGGCCGAGCTGTACGAGGCGGCCAAGGTGGACGGCTCCGGCGCCTGGCGCACGTTCAGGAAGATCACCTTCCCGCTGCTCAAGCCGGTGTTCGCGGTGCTGACCGTGCTCTCGATCATCTGGGACTTCAAGGTCTTCTCCCAGCTGTACGTGCTGGCCGGCACCACCAACCGGGAGGCCTACAACCTGTCGATGTACGCGGTGACCGAGGCGTTCAAGGCCCCGCCGAAGATGGGATCGGGCGCGGCCATCGCGGTGGTCCTGACCGTGATCCTGCTCATCGTCACCGCGGCCTACATCCGCCAGATGTTCAAGCAGGAGGAGCTGTGAAGAGCCCGCAGGCCCGCAGGCGCCTGGGCAAGGCCACGCTCAACGCGGCAGGCGTCCTGGTCTTCCTGGTCGCCGTCTTCCCCGTCTACTGGATGGTCTCCACCGGCTTCAAGGCGAACGACCAGATCTTCACCACCGAATTCATCCCGTTCCCCACGCACTTCACCTTCGAGCACGTCACGCGGGTGCTCACCGACGGCGTGGCCGGGCACTCGATCTGGCTCTACATGCGCAACAGCGCCATCGTCGCGCTCGGGACGGTCCTGATCGGCGCGGTCTTCGCGCTGCTGTCGGCCACCGCCGTGGCCCGGTTCCGGTTCAAGGGGCGCACGGCGTTCCTGGGCCTGCTGCTCGTCGCGCAGATGATCCCGGCCGAGGCGCTGCTCATCCCGCTGTTCCTCGGTGTCAAGCGGCTGGGCCTCTATGACCAGTTGCTCGGTCTGATCGTCACGCAGGTCGCGCTGACGCTGCCGTTCGGGATCTGGATGCTGCGCACGTTCGTCGCCGCCGTGCCCAAGTCGCTGGAGGAGGCGGCCTGGATCGACGGCGCGAGCCGGTTCACCACCTTCTGGAAGGTGCTCTTCCCGCTGGTGGCCCCGGGGCTGGTCGCGACCAGCATCTTCTCGTTCATCACCGCGTGGAACGAGCTGATCATGGCGCTGTACCTGATCAACGACCCGACGAAATACACGATGCCCGTCGCCCTGCAGTACTTCTTCGGGCAGAAGGGCACCGACTGGGGCGCCATCATGGCCAGCTCCACGATGATGACCATCCCGGTCGTCATCTTCTTCCTTCTCGTACAACGCCGCATGGTCTCCGGCCTGGTCGCCGGGGCCGTGAAGGGCTGACATCCGCAGGGCGAATGCCTTATTCGACCCTGCCCATCTTTGGGCCTGAAATCCGATGAGGAGCTATGAGTCAGAGTGATCGGGGGCTGCGCCGTCTCGCGGCCGGCACGCTGCTCGTCGCCTTCCAGGGCACCGTGGCGCCCGAATGGGTGCTGCGCGAGCTGGAGCAGGGCCTGGGCGGCGTCACGCTCTTCGGCTTCAACGTGGCCGATCCCGGCCAGGTGAGCGACCTGACCTCCGCGCTGCGGGGCGCCGGTGAGCCCGTCATCTCGCTGGACGAGGAGGGCGGCGACGTGACGCGGCTGGCGTACCACGTCGGCAGCCCGTACCCGGGGAACGCGGCACTGGGCGCGGTGGACGACGTCGAGCTGACCCGCCGGGTCTACCGCGCGATCGGCTCGGAGCTGGCCGCGTGCGGCATCAACCTGGACATGGCGCCCAGCGCCGACGTCAACACCGAGGCCGACAACCCGGTGATCGGCACCAGGTCCTTCGGACCCGACCCGGAGCTGGTCGCCAGGCACACGGTGGCGGCCGTGGAGGGCCTGCAGTCGGTGAACGTGGCCGCCTGCGTCAAGCACTTCCCCGGCCACGGCGCCACCCGGGTGGACTCCCACCTGGCGATCCCCGTCGTGGACGTGGACCTGGACGTGCTGCGGAAGCGGGAGCTGGCCCCGTTCCGCGCGGCGGTCGGCGCGGGGGCCAGGTCGGTGATGACCGCGCACGTCGCGGTGCCGGCGGTGACGGGCGAGACGCCCGCCACGCTGTCCAGCGCCGCGCTCACCGGGCTCCTCAGGGGCGAGCTCGGCTATGACGGCGTGGTCATCACCGACGCGCTCGACATGCGGGCGATCACCAGGAGCGTGGGCCTGGCCGGCGGCGCGGTGCTGACGCTCGCGGCCGGGGCCGACCTGCTGTGCCTCGGGCCGCTGCCGACCTACGACGACGTCCAGGCCATCATCGGGGAGATCGTCTCCGCGGTGCGCGAGGGGCGGCTGCCGCTCTCCCGGCTGGAGGAGGCGGCGGCGCGGGTGGCGGCGCTGCGGGCCTGGTTCGGGGCGCCCGCACCCGTCGCCGCCGAGCAGAACGTGGTCGGCCTGCACGCCGCGCGCCGCGCCGTACGGCTGACCGGAGCGACGGAGCCCCTGGTCGAGCCCCTGGTGATCGAGGTGGACACCCCGCCGACGATCGCCGTGGGCGACGTGCCGTGGGGCGTCGGCCCGTGGCTGCCGGACGCGGAGATCGTCCGGGTCAAGCCCGCGGCCGCCGACGTCCCTGACCTGCTGGCCAAGGCCGTGAACCGGTCCCTGGTCGTGGTGGTCAAGGACGCGCACCGCCACCAGGCGAGCCAGGAACTGGTCTCCGCGCTGGTGGCGGCCCGTCCGGACGCGACGGTGATCGAGATGGGGCTGCCCGTGTGGCGCCCCGACAGCGCCGCCTACATCGCCACGTACGGGGCCGCCCGGGCCAACGCCCAGGCCGCGATCGAACTGCTCACGGCCTAAGGCGCCAGTAGCTCCTCGCGGGCCTGGTCGAGGGCGGCCAGCACGGCGCCGCGCAGCACCGGGTTGGCGTCGGTGATCTTCGTGGTGACGACCTGGGGGCGCACCGGGCAGATCCTGGCCACGGCCTCCTCCACCCGGGACGTGAGCGCGGGCCCGCCGGCATGGCCGATCTCCCCGGCCAGCACGACCAGCCCGGGGTCGAGGATCACGCACACGGCGGCGACGCCCAAGGCGAGCCGGTTGGCGATCTCGTCGAGCAGCGGCTCGCCCTGGGCGCCCGCCGCCATCGCGACCTTGACGCACTCGCCCGCGCTGCCGGCCGCGAACCCGTACGTCTGGGCCAGCTCCGCCACCGCCTCGGCGCTGACCAGCGACTGCAGGCCGCCCGCCAGCGAGGGCAGCCGCCCGGGCTCGGTGCGGATGTCCTCGGGCAGCGGCACGCCGGGCACCGGCAGGTAGCCGATCTCGCCCGCGCTGCCGGAGCGGCCCCGGTGCAGCTTGCCGCCGAGCATGATCGCCAGGCCCAGGCCGCGGCTGGACCACAGCAGGACGAAGTCGTCGAGCCCCTTGGCCGCCCCGTCGGCCCGCTCGGCGATGGCGGCGAGGTTGACGTCGTTCTCGATGGTGACCGCGCGCCGCAGGTCGCCGGCCAGGGCCTCGTGGATGCCCTCGTGCCAGCCCGGCAGGTCGAACGAGAAGCGCACGTCGCCGCTGCGCGGATCGACCACGCCGGGGGTGCCGATCACGACGCCGCGCAGCTTGGACAGGCTGATCTTGGCGCTGCGGCAGGCCTTGACGATCGCGCCGTGGACCACCGAGACGGGGTCGTCGTGGCCGCCGGGGTCGACCGTGACCTCGGCGATCGTGTGGCCGTGGATGTCGGCCACCGCGGTGGAGATCAGCTCGGGCCCGACCTCGAGACCGGCCACGTACGCGCTGGAGGGGATCACCGAGTAGAGGGCCGCGTTGGGCCCCCGCCCGCCGGCCTGGGCGCCGACCACCTCGACCAGGCCGCGCTCCTCCAGCCTGGCCAGCGTCTGCGAGGCCGTGACCTTGGACAGGCCGGTCAGATCGCCGATCTGGCCACGGGTCATGGGGCCTGTGGCGAGCAACAGGTCCAGCGCGGCCCGGTCGTTGATCTCCCTGAGCAGTCTGGGCACACCAGGGCGTCGCTCCACGCTGAATTCCGCCGTCTCATGAGAACCGCTGTTATCGAAAAGGTTGTTGGAAGTTTAGCGCTCTCACCATCGCGCGCATTCGGATCGGGTGCCCGCGGCGCACTACGGAAGCAGCGGCGGGAGTACACCGACCCCACGCAGAACCGCCACCACAGCCCACGCCGTCAAGAGGACCAGGACCGAGGCCGTGCGCACATTCCGGTAACGCCGCTGCCATTTGCGCACCTCGCGCATCTCCCGCTCATGGGCCCGCGCGACGCGTAACTCCGCGATCTGCTGCCGGCTCGTGACCTTGAGCCTTCTCCAGTCGATCTCCTGCCGCACCATGACCCGATTCTGCCTCTCCCCGGCGCGAACCGCTTTTCCCGTCAGCGTTTCGACTGAGCCCGAATCGCGGCCTCGATGCGCAAGCCCACCCCGATCAACGCGATGCCGAAGGCCGCCGCGATCCACAGCCACGGCGGCCGCCCCGAGAAGGCGATGAAGACCAGCACGGCCAGCCCGGCACCCGCGTACAAGGCGATGGTGCCAACACGCAGCGGGTCAAAGTTCAAGGGGTCGGGCGCGTCTGCGGGCTTGGAGGCGTGCTCTGAGTCAGTCACGCCGCAGAGCATCCCAGATCTCCTCCCGAACCTGGAAGCGTCCGCAGGCGACAACGTCCCCGAGCCGTCCGGCCGGGGCTTCGTCGGCCACGGGAGGCAACATGTCCTGAGATTCCCTGAGACGCTGGCCGTTGTCCGAATGCAGGTCAAGAGCAACCTGCACCCCCACAACCAGCACACGAGCGCACCAACCATGTTGACCAGGGGGGATAATCGAGAACATGCGCCTTTCCGCTCGTGTCGACTACGCCCTCCGTGCCGCCGCCGAACTCGCCGCAGCCGGTGCAGGGCCGACTACCGTGGGCGAACTCGCCAAGGAACAGGACATGCCACCCAAATACCTGGAGAACATCCTGTTGCAGATGCGGCGTGCCGGGCTCGTGCGTGGGCAGCGTGGGCCCGAGGGTGGCTACGTGCTGGCCAGGCCCGCCACCGACATCTCGCTGGCCGATGTGATCAGGGCTGTGGACGGCCCGCTTGCCAACGTGCGCGGCGAGCGGCCCGAGCATGTCGGCTACCGGGGGCCCGCCGAGTCGTTGCAGCAGGTGTGGATCGCGTTGCGCGCCACCGAGCGTTCCATCCTGGAGGAGGTCACGCTCGACCAGGTCGCCTCCGGGGCGCTGCCCGAGCGGGTCCGCCAGCTCGCCGCCGACCCGGCCGCCTGGGACTGATCACTTCCGGGTGAACCAGAGCACCACCCGGGCGACCTCGGTCCTGGGTCCGGCGGCCAGCTTGCGCACGGTGCGGCCGGTGGCGTCCGCGAGGACCACGTCGGTGTTCTTGCCGGCCGGCGTGGTGGCCAGGAAGTGGGCGTCGTCGAGCCACCCGTGGTAGGCGCCGCCCTTCGGCAGCCGGGCCACGCCTTTTTTGGCGCCGCTCTCCGCATCCCAGAAGCAGACATTTGCCGAAATATCGGGGCATTTGGTGGTAAAGATTGACCCGAGCGTGGTGCGGGCGACGCCGCCTTCGTAAAGCTCGCCCACCCCCATGAACGTCCGCAACGCCCTGCCTTCGAGATCCAGCACCCGCACGGCCCCGCCGGGCATCTCGTACAGCACGCTCTTGCCGTCCGCGCCCCACCCGAACCTGACGTCGTTCCCGCCGGCGACCTTGGTAACCTTGACGGTGCCCGCGACAACGTCCACGACCGCGAAGCCCACCACGCGGTCCTTTTCCTGATCCTCGATGACGGTGGCCAGCCACCGGCGCCCGTCGGCCGACCAGTTCGGGCGGAACAGCGTGGCGGGCTTGTCGACGGTACGGATCTGCCGGTCCTGGCCGGTGACGCGGTCGCGTATCCGGACGGTCTCGAAGTCCGGCGTGCGGAAGCGGGTGGCCGAGAGCGAGGCCACGTAGCCGCCGCCGGGCGAGACGATCGGCTCCTCGAAGCCTCCGAAGTAGCCGAAGGTGCCGTTCGACGGGTCCCGCACGTACGACAGGTAGCCGCTGGCGTCGCGCTGGTCGTGGTACGACGAGACCCAGATCGGGTCGGCGGGGTTCTCGTACAGCGTGATCTTGGTGTCGGGGATCTTCACCTTCGCCGTCGAGGTGAGCTCCATCCGGCCCTCGCGCGGGGCGGGCAGGGGCGCGGCGATCAGCGTGGGGGTGCCCGTGCCGGCAGGCGGCGGGGCGGGCCGGGTGAGCAGCACGGCCGCCGTCACGGCCACGGCGGCGGTCACGGCCCCGGCGACGAGCCACCACCGGCGGCCCGGCGCTCGGCCGGGAGGCGGTGCCGCCGACTGCTGCCCTTCGGCCAGGAGCCGCTGCTCCGGCACGTGGTGGCCGAGCAGGCCGAGCAGCGCCCGGGCCGCGGTGGGACGGGCCTCCGGAGTCTTGACCAGGCACCGCGCCACCAGGTCCCGCAGCTCCTCGTCGAGACCGCCCAGGTCGGGCTCGGCGTACAGGATCCGGTTGATCAGCGCGGGCACGTCGCCCGCCCCGAACGGCGGGGTGCCCGTCGCGGCGGCCACCATGGTCGAGGCCCAGGCGAACATGTCGGCCGCCGGCCCCGCCGCCCGCCCGCCGAACTGCTCGGGAGCCATGTACGGCGGCGTCCCCACCAGGTGCTCCCCCGCCGGCTCCGACTCCTCCAGCGCCCTGGAGATGCCGAAGTCGATCACCCGTGGCCCGTCCCTGCTGAGCAAGACGTTGCCGGGCTTGAAGTCCCTGTGCACCACGCCCGCCTGGTGGATGGCCGACAGCGCGGTCAGCGTGCCGATGGCGAGCCTGCGCAGCTCCGCTCCGCGCAGCGCGCCGCGTTCACGGATCACCTCCGCCAGCGAGGGCCCGTCGACGAACTCGCTCACCACGTACGGGCTGCCGTTCAGCTCGCCGCTGGCCAGCACCTGGGCGGTGCAGAACGCCTTGACCCGGCGCGCGTACCCGATCTCCTGCTGGAAGCGCGTCCGCGCGTCGGGGTCGTCCAGCCCGGCCCCCAGCATCTTGACCGCGACCCGCCGTCCACCGGGCGCCTCACCGAGGTAGACCACCCCCTGGCCGCCCTCGCCGAGCCGGCCCACGATGCGGTACCCGCCCACCTGGGCGGGTTCACCGGCGCTCAGCGCTTTCGTCATCGCGGCGCGGCGGCGAACTGCATCGAGGCTTTGAGCGGGAGCACGTCGGCGAGCACGCGGACGGTGGCACCGACCAGATCGATGATCTTGACCTGGGCCGTGCCCTTCTTCTTGCCCGGCTCCTGCACCAGCAGGTGCGACTCGCTGAACCAGCCGAGCAGGTTGCCCTCCGAGGTGGCGCGGGGCACCGTTTTCAGCCTGACGCCGGTCGCGGCGTTCCAGACGCACAGGTCCTTGCGGCCGCCCGGGCAGACGGTGACGAACTGCTTGCCCGACGGCGAGTACCAGTCGCGGTCACGGGGCAGGCCCACCCAGTGCATCGACCTGGTCACCTCACCTGAGTCGCTGTAGAAGTCGATCCCGTTGGTCTTGCCGTCGAAGTAGGCCTTGGCGATCCTGCCGTCGGGGGTGAAGGTGAAGTTGAGCGAGGCGTTGTCGGTGAAGGCCGTCTCGACGTGTACGGCCTTCCTGGCGGCCACGTCGACCAGCACGAAGCCCACGATCCGCTGCGGCTTGCCGTCGTCGACGACCGAGAGCAGCAGCCTGCGCCCGTCGCGCGACCAGGCCGGGATCATGGTCCGCAGGGGCTTCTTGACCGTGGCGACGGTGAAGCTCTCGCCGGTGGACAACCTGGTGAACTTCACCTGGTCCATCTCCGCGTTCTGGAACTTCAGCCACGGGTTGAGCGCGACCCAGTCGCCGTCGGGCGAGACCATCGGCTCCTCGGCCAGGCCGACGGCCTTGAAGGCGCCCGACCTGTCCCTGACGTAGCTGGTGAACTTGCCGGCGACCTCCAGGTAGGCCGTCAGCCTGACGGGGTCCTTGGGGTTCTCGTGCAGGGTCGCGCCGACCGCCGGGAGCTTGGTGTCCGTGGCGGCCTTCGCCTCCACCTTCTCCACCGGCACCTGCGTCAGCGAGGAGGTGACCGTGGGCGTGGTGCTCGGCGTGGCACTGGTGGTCGCGGCCGCCTGCCTGACCGGCGCCGGTTCGTGGACCAGCACGTACACCCCGGCTCCGGACACCAGCGCCCCGGCCATGAACGCCGCGGCCAGCGCGGCCGGTCCCCTTCCCCTACGCCTCGGCCGGTCGGGGGGCGGTGGCTGCGGGGCGGGCGGCTCCGCCTGCCCGGTCAGGAACATCGTCTGGCCCACCAGCCGTAACAGCACCGCGCTGGCGCTGGGCCGTCCCGCCGGGTCCTTGTCCAGGCACGCCACGATCAGGCCGTGCAGCTCACCCAGGTTGCCGGGCAGCGTGGGCGCGTCGCGGACGATCCGATCGACCGTCGCGGCCATGGAGCCGCCGTCGAACGGAGCCGACCCGGTCGCGGCGAACACCATGGTGGCCGCCCAGGAGAACACGTCCGCGGGCGGCTCGGCCCCCGCGCCCCGCAGCCGCTCGGGCGCGGTGTACGCGGGAACGGCGACCTTGCGGGTGGAGATGGCCGCCTCCGCCATCGCCTGTTCGAGGCCGGCGTTGATCACCCGTGGCCCGTCCGGGCCGAGCAGCACGTTGCCGGGCCGGATGTCGCCGTGCACGAGCCCTGCCTGATGGATCGCGACCAGCGCCGTGATGGTCCCGACGGCGAGCCGGTGGAGCCCCACCTCGCCGAGGAAGCCTCCGGCCTCTTCGAGCGCGGGCCCTTCGACGTACTCGCTGACGACGTACGCCTGCTCGCCCAGCATGCCGGTGGCCAGGTTCTGCGCGGTGGTGACCGCGGAGACGGCCTGCTGCCGTTCCATGGCGAGGAGGAAGGGCTCGGGCTCCATCTCGGCCGGCAGCAGCCTGACGGCCACGGGTTCCCCGGAGCGGGAGCGTGCGGCGTACACGCTGGAGCCCAGGCGGCCGGTCAGCCGATATCCGCCGATATCGGCGGGGTCGCCCCCGCGTAAACCTGTGATCTCCGGCATGCCGCGATCAGCCTTCCGCCAGGCCTACTCCTCGCCGTCATTATGATCCCCCCACCGCCCCGACGCAGCCGTTCTCGATCATCAACCGCCCGCCTCACCCTGCGCCGCCGCGCGATCCTCGACGGTAGCCGGGAGGCGTGCCCTGCCGGCCGCCCAGAAGAGCGCTAGGGCGGCCAGCTCGACGACGGCCGCGGCCAAGGGCAGCCGGCCGCTTCCGTGGCTCTCCAGCACGAGCCCGCCCAGCGCGCCCCCGCCCGAGACCCCGACGTAGACGGCGCTGCTGTTGAGCGCCAGCGCCTGCGGCCCGGCCGGGCCGGCCAGGGCGAGCAGCCGGGTCTGCGCGGGCGGCGGGATCCACCACGACACGGCCGCCCACACCAGCAGCAGCGGCAGGAGCGCGGGCAGCGGCAGCGGCCGCAGCGCCCAGCAGACGGCGAACAGGCCCATCACCGCCGTGAACCCGGCGATGCCCACGATCAGCGCCCGGTCGGCGCCCCACCGGTCGGCGGCCCACCCGCCGAGCTGTCCGCCCGCCAGCCCGGCGAGCCCGGCCAGCGCGAACACCCACCCCAGCTCCGCCGGCCCGGCCCCGGCCAGGTCCCGCAGGAACGGCGCGAGATAGGTCATCAGCATCATGCTGCCCAGCACGATCCCCACGACGCCGAGCAGGCCGAGCAGCACCTGCGGCCGGGCCAGCGGCGCCAGCCGCTCCCTGACCGGCATGGCGGCCGCCGGGGGTGACTCGGGCAGCGTCGCCCTGATCGCGACCAGCGCGACGAGCCCCAGCAGCCCGCCCAGCCCGAACGTGGCCTGCCAGCCGAACGCGCCGCCCACCCACGTGCCGACGGGTACGCCGAGCATGAGCGAGCCGGTCATCCCGCCCATCACCAGCGCCAGGTAACGTCCCCGGCGCTCTTCGGGGGCCAGCGAGGTGGCGAGGGCGTACACGGCGGGCACGACGGCCGCCGCCGCCAGCGCCGCCAGCACGCGCAGCCCCATGAGGACGGCGTAGGACGTCGTGAACGCCGCCGCCCAGTTCGCCGCGGTGAACACTGCCAGGGCCCAGGTGAGCAGCCCACGCCGCGACCAGGTGGCGCTCACCACGGAGGCCACGGGCGCCCCCAGCGCGAACGCCAGCGAGAAGGCGGTGACGAGCTGCCCGCCCGCCGCCACGCTGACCCCGAGATCGGCGGAGACCTCGGGCAGCACGCCCGCGATGACGTAGTCGTCGGTGGCGAAGGTGAACGTGGTGAAGACCAGGGCGAGCAGCCACGCGGGCATGGGTATCCCCTCCATAAGGGTAACAGTCGTTTCCCATATAAGGTAACAGTCGTAACCCCAATGACCGCAAAGGGATTTCGCCGATGGCCAGGACCGCCGACCCGCACCGCCGGGCCGAACTGCTCGACCAGATCGTCGACTACCTGGCCGGACATGGCCTCTCGACCCTGTCGATGCGCCCGCTCGCCGAGCACCTGGGCAAGTCCACCCGCGTGCTGACCCACCACTTCGCCGACAAGGAGGCGCTGCTCTCGGCCACCATGGAGCGCCTCGACGAGCGGCACCGCGAATGGCTGCGCGCGCTGCCGGGCTGGTCGGGCTCCGACAGCGTGGGCACGATCATCCGCCGCACCTGGGACTGGCAGGCGCGGGAGGAGAACCTGCCGGTCGCCCGCCTGATCCGCGAGATCGAGGGGCTGGCGGCCGGTGGCCGGCTCATGGGGCACGTGCCCCGGCTGCTGGCCGACCGGTCGGAGTTCGTGGCGGGACTGCTGCGCGACCGGGGCGTCCCGGAGGCGGAGGCGCTGCGGATCTCCACGCTGGTCAACTCGGCGTACTCGGGGCTGCAGATCGACTTCCTCACGACCGGCGAGCGCGAGCGTGCAGAGGAGGCGCTGGACCAGCTGTGCGCGCTGGTGGACGGCTGGGTGGCCGCGCACGAGACGGGTGCGCGTTCCTAGACTGGAGGGATGCCCGAAGGAGACGCCGTCTACCGCACGGCCGCGAAGCTGCGCGGCGCGCTGGACGGCCAGGTGCTCACCAGGTCGGACTTCCGCGTCCCCAGGCACGCCACGGCCGACCTGACCGGCCGTGCGGTCCTCACCACGGTCTCCAGGGGCAAGCACCTGCTCACCCGCGTCGAAGGCGACCTGACCGTGCACACCCATCTGCGCATGGACGGGAGCTGGCAGGTCATGGCGGCCGGACGCCGGACCGCGCCGGGCGACCAGGTCAGGCTGATCCTGGCCAACGAGCGGTGGCAGGCGGTGGGGGTCAGGCTGGGAATGGTGGATCTCGTCAGGACAGGCGAGGAGGCGCGGCTGGTCGGCCATCTGGGGCCGGATCTGCTCGGCCCGGACTGGGACCCGGATGAGGCCGTGCGAAGGCTGCGAGGGGCGCCCGACAGGACCATCGGGGAGGCGCTGCTCGATCAGCGCAACCTGGCTGGGATCGGCACGATCTATCGCGCCGAGACCCTGTTCCTGCGCGGTGTCTGGCCGTGGAAGAAGGTCGGGGAGATCGAGGATCTCAACGGGCTCGTGTCACTGGCCCAGCGCTTGCTGGACGCGAACAAGGGGCATGCGGGCACGGTGACCACAGGTGATCGCCGCCCGGCGAACCAGACGTGGGTCTACGGCAGGGCAGGGAGGCCCTGTCGCCGATGCGGCACCCGCATCAGCCGTGGGGAGATGGGGGCGCAGCCACAGGAACGGCTGATCCTGTGGTGTGCTGGCTGCCAGCTGGGTTAGGCAGCCACCATGTCCTTGACTTCGGGGAACACGGAGTCGGAAATAGACCCGGGGACCGTCTCCGTAAGGGGCAGCCGTTCGCGATCGGGCACGTCGGCCAGCACAGGGGCAGCCTGGAGCTCCGCCAGCGCGAACTGGTCGGAAACCTCACGCAACACCTGCGAAAGGGGCACTTCGAGTGCGCCGCAAATGGACGCCAGCAGCTCCGACGAGGCTTCCTTCTGGCCGCGCTCGACCTCGGACAAGTAGCCGAGCGAGACACGTGCCTGGGTGGACACCTCGCGTAGCGTGCGCCCCTGCCGCACCCTCAACCGCCTCAGCACGTCGCCGAGCAGCTGACGCAGCAGAATCATCTGTCGCTCCCTCCCCGGCGCGGATGACTTCACCACGCCCCGCGCGATCGGATCGTGCCGCACTGTGGTCTTCTTAGCTTCGTACATACTCCTCGCCGTCATCATGGGGCGTGGCCGCCCCGGGACCGCCGCTCGCGACGCTTCAGGCCCGCCTGCCGGGCGCTCGGTGCTTGCAGTTGGCTCACGGACCTCACTCACAGCTCCACCGTACCCGTATCCACCGACACCGCGTCAGACCGTGCTTCGCATGTTCGCTCGGGACGTAACACGGTAATCACCCGGAATGTTCCCCTATGTTCGCCTTCAGCACACCTGACAGTAGATCGACTGCCTCGTCCACCGTCTCTACCCTGATACGTTCGCGCGACCCGCCAAGTCTCAATTCACGCCCCCAAATCCTGCCTCCCGGCCCGCAGACGGCCGCGTACACGGTGCCGACGGGCTTGCCGTCCTGCGGCTCCGGCCCGGCCACACCCGTCACGGCCAGCCCGTACGTGGCCCCGCACAGCCGCGCGACCCCCGCCGCCATGGCCGCGGCCACCTCAGGATGTACGGCCCCCTCGCGCCGCAGCAGTTCCCCCGGCACCCCCAGCAGCTCCTGCTTGAGATCGGTGGCGTACGAGATCACCCCGCCCCTGAACGCCTTCGACGACCCCGAGACCGACGTGATGGCGGCCCCGATGAGCCCGCCGGTCAGCGACTCGGCCACCGCCACCGTGGCGGACCGGCTCACCAGCATCGTCAGAACCTCGGCCACATCGGCCATCGATCACTCCCCGCGCACCTGCCTGGCGACCTTGCGCAGCCGCACTGCCCTGATGACGTAGTCGACCCCGGTGGCCACGGTGACCACCAGAGCCGCCCCCATGACCACCCACCGGACGGGCCCCGGCACCCACGGCAGGAGATAGAGCACGATCGCGGCGATCTGCAGCACGGTCTTGACCTTGCCGCCGTAGCTGGCCGGGATGACCGCGCGCCGCAGCAGCAGGAACCTGAGTGCCGTGATGCCGAGCTCCCTGCCGAGGATCGGGATCGTGACCCACCAGGGCAGCTCGTTGAGTATGGACAGGCTCACCAGCGCCGCGCCGGTGAGCGCCTTGTCTGCGATCGGGTCGGCGATCTTGCCGAAGTCGGTGATCAGGCCGTACCGCCTGGCCAGCTCACCGTCCAGGTGATCGGTGATCGAGGCCACCGCGAAGACCGCCAGCGCGGCCACCCGCCAGCCCATCCCCGGCAGGAACAGGCAGACGACGAAGAAGGGGACGAGCACCAACCGGAGAACCGTGAGGACGTTGGCGATGTTCCACGGGCTTACGACGCGGCGCTCGTCCCTTTTCATGGACTTGCCTTGATACGCGCGATCAGGTCGACCCCCTCGGAGTCGACCACGACCGCGCGCACGATCTGCCCCCTGACGAGGCCGATCCCCTGAACCGTGACGGAGCCGTCGACCTCGGGACCCTGGTGGGCGGCCCGGCCCTCGTAGCCCCCGTCGCCCAGGTCGTCGTCGATCAGCACGTCGACCTCGGTGCCTATGCGCTCCTCCGCGCGCTGGGCGGTCAGCTCCTCGGCCAGCTCGGTGAGCACGCGCACGCGCTCGTCGATGACCTCCTGGTCGAGCTTGCCCGGCAGATCGGCGGCCTCCGTGCCGTCCTCGTCGGAGTAGCCGAACACGCCGATCACGTCGAGCCTGGCCGCCTCCAGGAAGCCCACCAGCTCGCCGAACTCCTCCTCGGTCTCGCCGGGGAAGCCCACAATGAAGTTGGAGCGCACGCCCGCCTCGGGGGCGCGCTCGCGGATGGTCTCGAGCAGCCCCAGGAAGCGCTCCGGGTCGCCGAAGCGGCGCATCCTGCGCAGCACGGTGCCACTCGCGTGCTGGAAGGACAGGTCGAAGTAGGGGGCGACGCCCTCGGTGCCCGTGAGCACGTCGATGAGCCCCGGACGTAGCTCGGCGGGCTGCAGGTAGCTGACCCGCACCCGGGAGACGCCCTCGACGGCCGCCAGCTCGGGCAGCAGCTTCTCCAGCGCCCGGAGGTCGCCGAGATCCTTGCCGTAGGACGTGGAGTTCTCGCTGACCAGGACGAGCTCGCGCACGCCACGGTGGGCCAGCCAGTCGGCCTCGGCCAGCAGTTCGTCGGGCCGGCGCGAGACGTAGGAGCCGCGGAAGGCCGGGATGGCGCAGAACGTGCAGCGCCGGTCGCAGCCGGAGGCCAGCTTGAGCGAGGCCACTGGGCTCTCGTCGAGGCGCTTGCGCAGCACGCGCGGGCCGCTCGCGGGCGCGAGGCCCGCGGGCAGATCGCCGTGGCCGGGGATGTTGGCCTTGGGGGCGCTGGCACGGTCCACCGGCGAGATGGGTAGCAGGGTGCGGCGGTCACGTGGCGTGTGGGGCTTCAGCGGCCGCCCGGCGAGGACGTCGTCGAGGCGGCCGCCGATCTCCGTGTAGTCGTCGAAGGAGATCACCGCGCTGGCTTCGGGCAGTGCCTGGGCCAGCTCGTTGCCGTAGCGCTCGGCCATACAGCCCGCTGCGACCACCTTTGCGCCGGTGTCGGCGGCGGCCAGCAGTGTGTCGATGGAGTCCTTCTTGGCCGAGTCGATGAAGCCACACGTGTTGACGACGACGACATCGGGGTCGTCGTCGCCCAGCTGCCAACCGGCAGCCTCGAGTCGCGCGGCCAGCTCCTCGGAGTCGACCTCGTTGCGCGCGCAGCCCAGAGTGATCAGCGATGCGGTTCGGCGGGATGACATGGTGAACACTACGGTATCGGGAGTTGGCCACCACCCGATGCACGGGCTCCCGCCAGATGGCTATCGCTCGGTCGTTTTGGGTGGCCCGAACGAGCGCCGCAGCATCTCCCCCCTGCCTGCGTCCAGCTTCACTTTCTTGCCGTTCACCTGCAGCGTAACGGCCGACGCATCCGCCAGCAGCACGCTGACCTTGTCTTCCGCACTCCACGTGTCGGACTTTCCGGCCTTCAGCGTGCCCGCGAACAGCTTGCGCCCCATCGCGTCGTGAGCCTGGACGTACGACGACCGCTTCGCCTTGATCTCGACGGTCACCGTGCGTTTGACCGCCTTGCCCGCCGCCGGCTTCGGCTGGACGGGCATGTTCGGCGGGACCTTGGGCCGGGCCGAGGCCACCTGCACGTCGGCCGTCCGCACCTGGTCGCTCGCGCCGCCCAGCACGCGCATCATGCCGAAGACGACCACGATCGCCAGCGCCACCCCGAGCGCCATCGTCCAGTTGGGCCCCCGCCGCTCCGGAACGTTGATCTTCTTGTCGGCCTGGAACACGGCCGAGGCCGCGACCGGCCTGGGCGCCCCGCCGTGCTGCTGGTCGTAGAGATGGACGGTGGCCTCCGGATCGAGCCCCACCGCCTTGGCCACGGCCTTGACGTGCCCCCTGGTGTAGAAGTCGCCACCGCACTGGCTGCCGTCATCCTGCTCCAGGCCATGGATGATCGCCTCGCGGATCCTGGTGGCCGCGCTGACCTGCTCGACGGTCAGCCCGGCAGCATGCCTGGCTGCCGCCAGCATGGCCCCGATGCTCTGCTCCTGCACAACGAACGCCTCCCCCACGGCACCTGCACCTGCTACCACAATGGGTAGTGATTTATATTCAACCAGTTACTACCCGGCAGGCACGCATTGGGGTCATTCGCCACGCAGGTCGGCCAGCAAACCCGGCAGATCGTCCGGTTTGACCAGCACCTCGCGGGCCTTGGAGCCCTCGCTCGGGCCGACCACGTTCCGGCTCTCCAGGAGGTCCATCAGCCGTCCCGCCTTGGCGAACCCGACCCGCAGCTTGCGCTGCAGCATCGAGGTCGAGCCGAACTGGGTGGTCACGATCAGCTCGGCGGCCTGGATCAGCACGTCGAGGTCGTCGCCGATGTCCTCGTCGATCTCCCGCTTGACCGGCGCGGCGGCCACGTCCTCGCGGTATTCGGCCTGCATCTGCGCCTTGCAGTGCGTGACGATCTCCGCGATCTCCTTCTCGGAGACGAACGCGTTCTGGATGCGGATGGGCTTGCTCGCGCCCATCGGCAGGAACAGCGCGTCACCCTGGCCGACCAGCTTGTCGGCGCCCGGCTGGTCGAGGATGACCCGCGAGTCGGTGAGGCTCGACACGGCGAACGCGAGCCTGGACGGCACGTTCGCCTTGATCAGGCCGGTGACGACGTCCACGGAGGGCCGCTGGGTGGCGATCACCAGGTGGATGCCGGCCGCGCGGGCGAGCTGCGTGATGCGCACGATCGAGTCCTCGACGTCGCGCGGGGCCACCATCATGAGGTCGGCCAGCTCGTCCACGATCACCAGCAGGTACGGGTACGGCTGGTAGACCCGCTCGCTCCCGGGCGGCGGCTGCAGCTTGCCGGCCCGCACGGCCTTGTTGAACTCGTCGACGTGCCTGAACCCCGACGCCGCCAGGTCGTCGTAGCGCCGGTCCATCTCGCCCACGACCCATTCGAGGGCTTCTGCGGCCTTCTTCGGGCTGGTGATGATCGGCGTGATCAGGTGGGGGATGCCCTCGTACACGCTGAGCTCGACCCGCTTGGGGTCTACCAGCACCATCCGCACCTCGTCGGGCGTGGCCCGCATGAGGATGCTGGTGATCAGCCCGTTGACGCAGACCGACTTACCGGCGCCGGTGGCGCCCGCGATGAGCAGGTGGGGCATCTTGGCGAGGTTCGCGACGATGGTGCGGCCCTCGACGTCCTTGCCCAGGCCGACGATCATCGGGTGGTGGTCGGCCTGCGCCACCTGCGCGCGCAGCACGTCGCCCAGGGCCACCAGGTCCTTGTCGGCGTTCGGGATCTCGACCCCGATCGCCGACTTGCCCGGGATGGGCGACAAGATCCGGACGTCGGCGGACTTGACGGCGTACGCGATGTTCTTCGTGAGCGCCGTGACCTTCTCCACCTTGACCGCGGGCCCCAGCTCGATCTCGTAGCGGGTCACCGTCGGCCCCCGGGTGAACCCGATCACCTGCGCGTCGATGGTGAACTGCTCCAGCACGCTGGTCAGCGCGTTGACCACGGTGGTGTTGGCCTTGGTCTGCGGCTTGGGCGCCGTGCCCTGCTTGAGGAACTGCAGGTCGGGCAGGCTGTACGGGCCCGCCTGCGGCGACAGCACGAGCTGCTCCACCTTGCGGGGCGCGGGCGTCGGCTGGGGCGGCTCCGGCCGCTTCTCGGGCTCGGCGGCGGGCGCCTCGTCCTCGTCCGTCAGACCGGGCACGATCTCGGGCGAGTGCTCGGGCCGCTTGTCGGTCTTGTCCGCCAGGACCGGGGTGTCGTACGGCTTGACCGACTCGCCCCCCTCCTCGGCGGGCTTCTTGGAGGTCCTGACCCGCTTCTTGCCCGGCTGCCGCGGCGCGGGCTCGGCATGCCGTTCGAAGAGCATGTGCTTGAGCTCGGCCAGCCGCTCCGGGATCCGGTGCACGGGGGTGGCGGTGATCACCAGCACGCCGAACCCGGACAGGAGCAGCAGCAGCGGGATCGTGATCCACGGCGGCAGGATGCTCATAGGCGGCGCCGACACGATGAACCCGACCATGCCCCCGGCCTGCGACACCTTGTCCATGCCCTGGCCCTCGCCGGCCGGGTAGGGAGTGCCGTTGGCCACGTGGATGACGCCCAGCACGCCGACCATCAGCGCGGCCCACCCGATCACCATGCGCCCGGTGTCGGCGTTCTGGTCGGGGTGGCGCAGGTAGCGCCAGGCCAGCAGCCCGAACAGCAGCGGCAGCGCCCACGCCAGCGATCCGAACACGCCGTGCACGGTCGCGTTCACCACGCCGGAGACGGCCCCGTCGGCGTTGCGCCACGTCATGGCCGCCAGCACGATCGCTCCCGCGAGCACCGTCAGGCCCACCCCGTCGCGCCGGTGCGCGGGATCGAGCTCGCGGGCGTTCTTGCCCAGCGCGCGAGCCGTGCTGCCGATGCCGTTGGCGAGCAGCATCCACAGCCCGACGATCAGCTTGCCGATCATCGTGAAGACCCAGCTGATCGGGTCCGGGTGGGTCATCGAAGGCTTGCGACCGGAGGCCGCCCGGGGACGTCCCGTCGACGCGGCCCCGCGCTTGGCGGGGGTCGGACGAGACGAGGTCGACCGCTTCGCCGGCCCCTTCGATGCGCTTTTCGGCGTACGGGTGGCCATGATGCCAAAGGTACGTCGGAGACACCGTGGATCGCGCGGAGGCTCGCCGACGACCCCGCCAAACGGGCACGAAGATCCCGGGAAGGTTCACCCGATGTCCACGTAAAAGCCGTACGACCGCAGACAACTCCTTCCTGAATGGTCCTATGCCACTCCTCAACCTCCGGGACATCGCGACGGAGACCGCGCTGCGCCCCGGTGTGCTCTACCGCTCCGCGCAGCCGCACACCCTCACGGCCGAGGACGCGAAGCTGGTGGCCGGCCTGCGGCTCATCGCCGACCTGCGCGGCGACAACGAGCGGGGCCCCGGCGACTGGGCCCCCGTCCTCGGCGGCGCCGTCCGGCACGCGCTGCTCGGCGCGGGCTCCTCCGACGCCTCGCCCGCCCAGCTCGCGGCACTGCCGCCCGACCTGACCCTCGGCGACCTGTACGTCGGCCTCCTGCGCCACAGGACGACCTGGTTCGCCGGCGTCGTCGCCGAGATCGCCGACGGCCTGCCCGCCCTCGTCCACTGCGCCGCGGGCAAGGACCGCACCGGCATCGTCGTCGCGCTGATCCTCGACCTGCTCGGCGTGGAGCACGAGGCCATCGTCCGCGACTACGCGCTCACCGCGAAGGCGCTGCCCGACGTCATGCTCATGCTGGACATGACGCCGTCGCGGGACGCGCCCGCCGCGCTGCTGGAGGCGCCGGAGAGCGCGATGCGGACGTTCCTGGTCGCGCTGGGCGAACTCGGCGGCGCGGAGCGGCTCCTACTGGCCAACGGCCTCACCAAGGCGCACGTGGACCGCCTCAGGGCCGCCCTCGTGCCCTGATCGCGTCGGTCCGGCCCACCTTCTTCGCAACAGGAGGTATCAACGGCACCATTCTGACACTCTGAGAGTGACCGTACTGCCACATCGAGTGATGTTCTAGGACGCAGAGTGGACACGACCAGGGTGTCGAGCACGGCCTTCGACGGGACGCCCCTTGCCCCGGCTCAGGCGCGCAAGTTCGTCCGCCAGGTGCTCGGCGAATGGCGCCTGAGCCATCTGGCGGAGGACGCCGTGCTGCTGACCAGCGAACTCGTCACGAACGCCGTCGTGCACGCGGGCACCGGCGTCGAGCTCACCTGCCGCCTGGACGTGACGGCCAGCCCTCCGAAGCTGGAGATCGAGGTCGACGACCGCCACCCCACGCGGACGATCATGGCGGCCGGGCCCGCGCCCGAGCCGACGCGTGCGTCGGGGCGCGGCCTCGCGCTCGCGGGCATGCTGGCCGACGCCTGGGGCGTCACGTACACGAGGACCGCCAAGCGCGTCTGGGTGCGCATGGAGATCTCCGACGGCTGCGACGTCCAGGAGCCCGCGCCGCCGCCGCCCACCGCTGCGCCCATCGAGACCCTGCACGTCGGCGTGATCGTCGCCGACCGCGACGGGGTCGTGCGGTCGTGGAACCCGGAGGCCGAGAAGCTGCTCGGCTGGCGGGCCGACCAGGCGGTCGGCCGATCCCTGGAGCGGTTAGTGGCCTGGCGCGGCCACGGGCCGTACGCGCTGTCGCTGGCCGACACCCTCGGCCTGGGCCGCTGGCGGGGCGAGGCGCGCATGCGGCACCAGGACGGCCGGCTCGTCCCCGTCTACGTCTCCCACCTGCGCTCCCGGCGGCAGCGCTGCTCGATCTGGATGGTGGTGGCCGCCGACCACGGCTACGTGCTGACGCCACCACCGGCGCCGCAGCTGGGCGGGGCCGGCCGGCGCATCAAGGACCTGCTCGGCCAGGACATGCCGTTCGCCGAGCTGCTCGACACGATCGCCCGGATCGTGCAGATCTCCAGCGGGGGCGACGCCGCGTACGTGCTGCTCGCCGCGGAGGGCGGCAACAGGTTCGGCGTGGCGGCGGGCGCGGGCGCGACGGCGGGGCTGGTGGGGGTGCTGGCCACCGGCGTGTTCGGCGCGGAGCGCACGACCCCCACCATGATCGAGGACCTGCTCGCCGTGGACGTCGAGCTGGCCCAGCAGCTGCGCGCCAGGTCGCTGGCGTGCGCGCCGCTGCTGGTCGGCGGGGAGCTGGCCGGCTACATCGTGGTGACGGCCGCCCAGCCGGACCGCTTCGACCAGGAGCTCACGGTCAGCCTCCAGCACATCGCCGGCCAGGTGGCCGTGCCCGTGCAGCGCGAGCGGCTGGCCGAGCAGGACCGCGCGCACCGGGGGCGGCTGTCGTTCCTGGCGGAGGCGGGCGAGCTGCTGGCGGGCGTGCACGACGAGGAGCTGATCGCGGCGCTGACCGCGCAGCTCGTCGTACCCAAGATCGCCACCTGGGCGGCCGTCTACCTGACCGACCTCGCGGGCATGACCAGGCTCGCCCACGTCTGGCACAGCGAGGAGCGCCACAACGCCGACCTGCGCAAGTCGCTGCCCGCCATCCCGCGCACCGCCCTCAGCGAGGTGAGCTGGCCGGTCGGCCCCGAGACCGTGCTGTCGTTCCCGCTGCTCACGCAGGGCAGGTCGCACGGGGCGCTGGTGATCGGCCGCACCGAGCCGACCCTGCCGCTGGAGCTGGCCGACCTGCTGTCGGACCTGTGCCGCCTGGTGGCGCTCAACCTGCACACCGCCATGCTGTACGCCAGGCAGGCGACCACCTCCCGGGTGCTGCAGCGCAGCCTGCTGCCCATGCGCGTGGCGCCCATGCCCGGCCTGGAGTCCGCGGTCGTCTACGAGCCGGCCGAGGAGGGCGCGCACGTCGGGGGCGACTTCTACGACCTGTTCACGGTGGCCGACCACTGGTGCTTCGCGCTGGGCGACGTCTGCGGCAGCGGGCCCGAGGCGGCCGCCGTCACCGGGCTCGCCCGCCACGCCGTACGCCTGCTGGCCAAGGAGCACTACACGGTGGCCGACATCTTCGACCGGCTCAACCACGCGCTGCTGGAGGAGGGCGAGGAGGGCAGGTTCCTCAGCCTGCTGTGCGGCGAGCTGACCCCGCTGCCGCAGGGCGGCGCGCTCTGCACGATCGCCTCCGCGGGCCACCCTCCCCCACTCCTGCTGCGGCGGGACGGCAAGGTCGAGCCCATGGCGAGCCCGCAGCTGCTGCTGGGCATCGAGTCCGGCGCCAGGTTCTACGTCGAGACGTTCGAGCTGGCGCCGGAGGAGCTGCTGCTGTGCGTCACCGACGGGGTGACCGAGCGGCGCAACGACGGCCGGCTGCTCGACGACGGCGACGGGCTGGCCGAGCTGCTGGCCGGCTGCACGGGGCTGAGCGCCCACGCGGTGGCCGAACGCGTGCGGCACGCGGTCGAGACGTTCGCCGAGCAGCCACCGCAGGACGACGTGGCCCTGCTGGTGATCAAGGCCTCACCTAGATGAACTTGTACGTGGTGGTCGAGGTACGCCGCGTGCCCGGGCGGAGCACGGTGGAGGGGAACTGGGGCTTGTTGGGCGAGTCGGGGAAGTGCTGCGTCTCCAGGCACAGCCCGCCGAAGGGCCCGTACGGCGTCGCGTCCCCGTCCAGCATGTGGCCGGTGTAGAACTGCACGCCCGGCTCGGTCGTCGTGACCTCCATGGTCAGGCCGCCGGCCGTCACCGTGGCGCCGCCGCCGCCGAGCACGTAGCAGTGGTCGTAGGCGCCGTCGTTGCGCTCCCCCACCGCGTGCGGCTCGGTGAAGTCGAACGCCGTGCCCTTGACCGGCGCGAGCTCTCCCGTGGGGATCTTGGCGTCGTCCACCGGCAGGTAGTGGTCGGCGTCGATCCGCACGACGTGGTCGCGCACGTCGCCCTCGCCCGAGAGGTCGAAGTAGGAGTGGTTGGTCAGGTTGACCACGGTCGGGGCCTCGGTCTCCGTCTCGTAGTCGATGCGGAGCGCGTCGTCCTCGAGCGTGTACGTCACCCGGGCGGTCAGCGTGCCGGGGTAGCCCTCGTCGCCGTCGGGACTGATCAGCCTGAGCGTCACCGACGTGGCGTCGTTGGACTCGATGGACCACACGTGCTTGTCGAAGCCCACGATGCCGCCGTGCAGGTGGGCGGTGCCGTTGTTGACGGCCAGCTCGTACTCGACGCCGTCCAGGGTGAAGCGGCCGTTCGCGATGCGGTTGCCGTACCTGCCGACGACCGCGCCGAAGTAGCGGCTGCGGGTCAGGTAGTCCTCCAGCGTGTCCAGGCCGAGGACCACGTTGCGGCCGGACACCTCCAGCGAGCGCACGATGGCGCCGTACGTGAGCACCTCGGCGCGCAGCCGTCCCGACGACAGCTCCACCAGCTCGACGCTCTCCCCTGACGGCAGCGTTCCGAAGTTCATGATTGGGCCCTTCCCGTGGACTCTCTGACAATGAGGGCGGTGTCGAGGGTCACTGTCGCGCCCTCGCCCCCCGACTGGAGCAGCAGGTCGACGGCCATCCTCCCGGCGGCCACGGCCGGCATGGCCACCGTGGTGAGCTTGGGCCGGTTGAGCCGTCCCGGCAGGATGTCGTCGAACCCGATCACACTTATCTGGTCTGGTACCCCTATCCCCATCTCCGACAGCCCCTCAATGAGGCCAAGCGCGACGAGATCGTTGTACGCCAGCACCGCCGTGGCCCCGCAGGCCGCCACGTCGGCGGCCACCGCCAGGCCGCCCGACTCCGTGGGCTGGTTGGGGCCGAAGAAGACGAGGTCGAGCCCGGACGACTCGGCCGCGGCGCCCTGCATCTCGTTGCTGGTCCACGAGCCGATCGGGCCCGACACGAGCGCGATCCTGCGATGCCCCAGCCCGACCAGGTGCTCCAGCGCCAGCTTGGCGCCCTGTGCGACGTTCATCAGGACGGCGGGCATGCCGCGGATGCGCCGGTTGACCACCACGAACGGCACGTCCTCGGCCAGCCGTTCGATCATCTTGTTCGACAGGCGGGGGCTGCACAGCAGGACGCCGTCCACCTGCTTGGTGAACGTCCTGATCAGCTCCTCCTCGACGCGCGGATCCTCGTCGGTGTCGGCCACGAACACGTGGTAGTCGCGGCCCCTGGCCTGCGCCTGGGCGGCCTTGATGAGCGGCGGGAAGAACGGGTTGGCGATGTCCGCCACGATCAGGCCCATGTTGAACGTGCGGCCGGTCGTGAGCGCCCTGGCGGCGCGGTTGGGCCGGTAACCGAGGTCGTCGGCGGCGGCCAGCACGCGGCTTCTGGTGGCAGGATTGACCAGGTGGGGGGCGGAGAAGGTGCGGGACACGGTGGAGACGTGCACGCCGCAGGCGCGGGCCACGTCCTTGATCGTCGCCGCCATCGTCGTTCTCCCTTGCAAACGGTTGCCAGAATAAACCTTGACCTTCGCGCCTCCCGTCGTCAAGGTTCTTGCAACCGGTTGCCGGCCTCCCCGCTCTCCACCCCATACGATGCGGCCGGCCCGGTACGGCGGCGGCCGCCGATCGACCAGGGTTACCAGCGACCCCCCAGCTCGTTGAGGGTGAACACCCCTCCGGCGCGGTTGTGGAGCGGCTCGGAAAGATCCGGCTCCCCCAGCTCGGCGATGAGCGCCGCCGCCTGGGAGTCGGAGGAGTCGCGGGACTCGTACCCGATGGCCTTGGCCTCCTCCAGCGACCACCACCGCCGCGCGTTGTCCGAGACCCCCCAGACCACGTGGTACCCGGGCGCGGTCAGCGCCGCCTCGACCAGCCGGGTCAGGTCGTCAGGCGAGATCCACGTGGCCAGCCCCCGCGTGTCGCCGGAGGCCTCGTTGCAGGTGCCGAGCCGGACCACGGTGACATTCATGCCGAACCGGTCGCGGTACAGGCTCCCGAGCGCCTCCATGACGACCTTGCTCACTCCGTAGAAGGTGTCAGGCCGGGGAAAGGCGTAGTCGGGCAAATCGGAGCCGTCAGCGGGGCGGGTGTGGTAACCGGCCGCGTGGTGGCTGCCCATGAGCACCAACTGCCGGACGCCCTCCTCGCGCGCCGCCTCCAACAGCACTTGCGTGCCGTTGATGTTGGCCTGCACGATGTCAGCCCAGGGATGTTCCCGGCTCTGGCCGCCAAGGTGAATCACCGCGTCCACGCCCTTCATCGCCTCGGCCACCGCGGCCGGGTCGGCGAGGTCGGCCGTCACCCACTCCTCGCCGGGGCCCGGCTCGATCGGGTGAAGGTCGGAAAGCCGCAGGGTGCGGCCGTCACGGGCGAGCCGTGGGCGGAGCAGCGTGCCAACTTTTCCAGCAGCTCCGGTCATAAGAATGCGCATGTCTCATGGTGTACACGATTCTGGCCGAAATTCACATCCTTGAATATTGACCGTGAACCATGCAACTAGTTACGTTCACAGCCACGAGTTCAAGTCCACGACTCATGTCCACGTATGTGAACGGGAGGCGGTCTGATGTCACGTCGTCTGCTCGGGGTCGCGATGACAGCGACCCTGGCCGTAACGCTGACAGGCTGCGGTTCCGGGGGATCAAGCTCAGACAACGCTCTGGAGATCTGGATCAGGCAGGCGCCCGATTCGGACTCCGCCAAGACGGCGGTGAAACTCGCCGACGCATTCACGAAGGCCAGCGGGGTGAAGACGAAAGTCGTCGCGCTATTCGACGACTTCGAGACCAAGCTGAACCAGCAGGCCGCCCAGAAGAAGCTTCCCGACATTGTGATCAACGACACCGCCCAGCTCGGAAACATGCACTCGCAGGGCTGGCTGCGCGAGATCGACAAGGCCACGCTGGCCGGCAGCGACAAGCTGTCCGACCGCGCGTGGGTGGCCGCGACGGGCAGCGACGGCAAGCTCTACGCCGCCCCGTTCTCCGCCCAGGCCTTCGCGCTGATCGTACGGAAGGACTGGCGCGAGAAGGTCGGCATGGAGCCGCCGAAGACCTGGGACGACCTGGCCAAGCTGGCGCAGGCGTTCACCGAGAAGGACCCCGACGGCAACGGCCAGGCCGACACGGCCGGCTTCGTCATCCCGGCGGGCACCAAGCGCGGCTACGCCTCCTGGTACGCCTCGTCCCTCATCTACGCCAACGGCGGAGACTTCATCAAGAGCACCGGTGGCGGCCACTTCCAGTCCACGGTCAGCGACCCCAAGACCGTCGAGGCCGTCCAGTACCTGCAGGACCAGTTCTGCAAGTCCAAGACCGTCAACCCCGGCGCCGTGAGCAACGACACGACCGTCACGCACGAGGTGTTCGAGAAGGGCCAGGGCGGCATCTACCTGGTCGGTCCGTATGTGCTGGCCAGGTTCGTCAAGAGCGTCGGGACCGACAAGATCGAGGTTCTGCCCCTGCCCAAGGGCCCGTCCGGTGGTCCCGGCACCCTCGGCGAGGGCGAGAACGTCTACCTGATGGCCGGCTCCGACCAGCAGGACGCGCAGAAGAAGTTCGCCGAGTTCGCGATCTCCCCTGACGGCCAGCGGATCGGCATGAACAAGGACGCCAACGGCGCCATCGTCCGCCTGCCCGTCAACACCCAGGTCGACATGGCCGCCGAGCGGCAGGATCCGCGCTGGAAGGTGTTCCAGGACGCGTACGCGAACGCCGTCTACGCCCCGCCCGTGCCGAACTGGGCGCCCATCCGCCAGGACTCCGCCGACTCCATCAACGCGGTCTGGGCCGACTGCTCCTCCAACGTCAAGGCGGCCATGGACCAGCTGAACACCAAACTCACCCAGGAACTCCAGAGCCAGAAAGCGTCATGACCTCGACACTGACCGAGGCGCGCAGCCGGACGGCGACCCCCCACCGCCGCACCAAGCGGGTGCGGTGGCGGGGGCCGCTGATCACCTGGCTGTTCCTGGCGCCCGCGCTGCTGCTGTTCCTGTACTTCAAGTTCATCCCGATGTTCGTGGGCCTGTGGAAAAGCTTCTTCAAGGTCCAGACGTTCCTCGGTGACGAGTGGCTGGGCCTGCAGAACTACCAGACGATCATCAGCGACGCCGACTTCGCCGCGGCCATCTGGCACAGCATCCTGCTGGCCCTTGGCACCACGGTCGGCTCGCTCGTCCTGGGGCTGGGGTTCGCGCTGCTCATCGAGGGGCCGGCGCGCTACCTGTGGTTCGTGCGCACCGCGGCGTTCCTGCCCGTCGTCACCACGATGGCGGCCGTGGCCGAGGTGTGGCGGATCATGTTCCACCCGGCCGACAGCGGGATGCTGAACGTCATCATCGGCTGGGCCGGCATCGATCCCCAGCCGTGGCTGGCCAGCGAGCACTCCTCCCTGTGGTCGATCATGCTGATGAGCATCTGGCGCGGCACCCCGTACGACATGATGATCTTCCTGGCCGGGCTGGTCGGCGTCGACCGCACGCTCTACGAGGCCGCGGCCGTCGACGGCGCCTCCACCTGGCACCGACTGCGGCACATCACGCTGCCCGCCCTGCGGCCGGTGTTCTGGATCCTGTTCACGCTGGCCGCCATCCGCGGGCTGCGGGTCTTCGTCGAGGTGTACGTCCTGACGAACGGCGGTCCGAACGGGTCGTCCGAGGTGCTGATGACGCTGATCTACAAGCTCGGGTTCCAGAAGAACGACCTGGGTGTGGCCTCGGCGGGCGGGATCGTGCTGTTCCTGGCCACGCTGGTGCTCACCCTGGTCGCGCAGATGTTGCGCAGGAGGCAGGCGACATGAGGTTCGACAGCGCGCTGGGGCTGGAGTCGCGCAAGGGGCCGCTGGCCGTCGGCGGAAAGATCCTGATTTATGGCTTTATGGTGGTGGTTTTCACCGGGCCGCTGGTCGGGCTGCTCGTCAGCGCCTTCAGCAAGACGCTCGACCCCACCGCCTTCTCCCTGTGGCCGGACGAGTTCACGCTGGAGAACTTCGTCCAGGCCAAGGAGAAGAACGTCTACCTCTACCTGCTGAACTCCTTCATCGTCGTGGGCTTCGGCCTGCTGCTGCAGATGCTGGTGAGCGTCTTCGCCGCGTACTCGCTGGCCCGCAAGAAGTTCCGCGGCATGACGTTCGTCCTGCTGCTCATGCTCACCACGATGATGCTCCCCGAGGAGATCATCGCGATCCCCCTCTCGCTGGTCCTGGCCGACATGCCGCTGCTGCACGTGAACCTCATCGGCACGTACGCGGGCATGATCCTGCCGGTCGGCGCCTGGGGCTTCTCCATCCTGGTCATGACCGAGTTCATGAAGGAGGTGCCGGTCGAGCTGGAGGAGGCCGCGCGCATCGACGGCGCGGGGGAAATACGGATCTTCGCCACCATCATCCTGCCGCTGTGCCGTCCCGCGCTCGGCGTGATCGGGGTGTTCGGCTTCACGATGATCTGGGACCAGTACCTGCTGCCCCTGATCGTCGCGCCCGAGTCGAGCATGTGGACGCTGCCCATCGCGCTGCGTTCGCTCCGCTCCGACGAGGAGGTCGGGATCGGCGTGCTGCTGGCCGCCTCGCTGCTGGCGCTGCTGCCGTCGATCATCGCGTTCCTGGCCTTCCAGCGGCAGTTCATGCGCGGTCTGACAAGCGGTGCCATCAAGGGTTAAGTGTCCATGTATCTGGACGCTATCCCATATCCTGGATGTCAACCCGCAGCAGTAGAGGGGATGGAGTATGGAGCCTCAGCTGGTCAAGTCCGCGGAGCGGACGGTGCGCATCCTGGAGGCCCTGGCCGATTCGCACGACAGCCTGACGCTGTCGGAGCTCCAGCAGCGCACCGGGTTCCCGCGCAGCAGCCTCCACGCCCTCATGCGGACGCTGGTCGAGCTCAACTGGGTCGAGACCGACTCGGCCAGGTCCGCGTTCGGGATCGGGCCGCACGCGCTGCTCACCGGCACCGCGTACCTCGACAAGGATCCCGCGCTGCCGTTCGCGCAGGAGACCTTGGAGGACCTGCGGGCAGAGATCGGCCAGACCGCCCATTTCGCCCGCCGCGACGGCGCGCACGTGCTCTACCTGGCCACCCGCGAGTCACGCGAGGCCGACCACGTGATCCCCAGGGTGGGCCGGCGCCTGCCCGCCCACGTCACCGCGCTCGGCCAGGTGCTGCTCGCCCAGCTCACCGACGACGAGGTCATGGCCATCCTGCCCGACCCGCTGTCCTCGCTCACCGACCGCACCATCACCGACCTGAACAAACTGACCGGCGAGCTCGACCAGGTCCGCACCCGCGGCTGGGCGTACGAACGCGAGCAGGGCACCCCCGGCCTGGCCTGCGTGGCCGTCGCGGTCGACTACCGCATCCCGGCCACCGACGCGATCAGCTGCTCGATGCCCGCGAGGCTGGCCCCCGCCGAGGTCGAGCGGATCACCGAGGCGGCGATCAAACACACCCGCAAGCTGGCTGCCACTCTTCGCAGGGAGGGCATCCGCTAGAAAGGACCGTCGATGCGGCTGGATGGTGTTCTCTTCTTCCCGGTGACCCCCTTCGAAACCGATGGCGACCTCGCCGAACCCGTGCTGGCCCGGCACGTCGCCGACGGAGTCGCGGCGGGAGCGGGAGGAGTGTTCGCCGCGTGCGGCACCGGTGAGTTCAACGCCCTCGACCTCGACGAGTACACCCGGGTGGTGGGCGTCGCCGTCGCCTCCACCGCGGGCCGCGTCCCCGTCTTCGCCGGCGCCGGCGGCCCGCTGCCCGCCGCCAGGGCCATCGCCCGCGCGGCCGCCGCCCAGGGCGCCGACGGGCTGCTGCTCATGCCGCCGTACCTGGTCAGCGGCCCGCCCGCGGGCCTGGTGCGCTACGTACGCGAGGTGGCCGCGACCGTCGACCTGCCGATCATCATCTACCAGCGCGGCACCGCCCGCTTCACCCCCTCAGCCGTCGCCGAACTCGCCGAGCTGCCCAACATCATCGGCTTCAAGGACGGCCTGGGCGACTTCGACCTGCTGCAACGGATCATCCTCACCGTCCGCCGGTCCACCGGCAAGGACTTCACCTTCTTCAACGGCCTCCCCACCGCCGAACTGACCGTCCCCGCCTACCGCGGCCTCGGCGTGAACCTGTACTCGAGCGCGGTGTTCGCCTTCGCGCCCGAGATCTCCCTGGCCTTCTACAAGGCGGTGACGGGCGGGGACGAGGTGCTGACGCAGCGGCTGCTGACCGACTTCTACCTCCCGCTGGTGGAGCTCCGCGATCTTGTTCCCGGCTATGCGGTCTCGCTGGTGAAGGCGGGGGCGCGGTTGCGGGGTACGGAGGTCGGAGGCGTACGCCCGCCTCTGCTGGACCCGACCCCTGAGCACACGGCCTCCCTGGAACGCATCATCACCACCGGCCTGGCCATAGCCGGTTGATTCAGCCTCAGCTGACGTCGAAGGGCGGCAGCTCAGCCAGGTTCAGAATGGCTGCCGGCGGGAAGTCCGGCCACGAGCTCGGCGGGTCTTGCTTCAGGTTGCGCAGGTGCTTGTCGATGAAGCGCTGAGCATGGCGCAGGACCCTGACTGCGGTGGCGGCGTCGATGGCGCCGTCCTGCAGCGCGTCAGCGAGCCCGCCTTCGAGTGCGTCGACGAAGGTGACCGGCCTTCGGATCTGTATGCCTCGTACCTCTTCAAGGGTTACGAATCGCAGTATGACCGCGTCGGGACGCAGCGCCCGCCCAGCCCTCCACCCCAAGCCAACGCCTGACCTTCACCCCAGCACCGACGCTCCACCCCACCCAGAGCCCAACCCCACCTCACCCCGAAGCCGACAGCCGGCTCGCACCCGGGCCGACACCCGACCCCCACCCCAGGCAACCGAGCCCAGCCCCATTGCCACGCCGTCGCCATTGCCACACCGTCGCCATTGCCACACCGTCGCCATTGCCACACCGTCGCCCATGGCGGCCCCTCGGCCCACGACCGACCAGCCAGCCTCACAGCCGGCCAGTCAGCCGCACGAAACCATCGCCACGAGCCCCGTCAGCCCGCGACCACCATCACCCCCCATTTCGGGAGTGACCCGCTCACACCTCCAGACGACCGTCAACCCTCCGCGGAACGGACAGCGGGTTGTCGTCCTTGAGCTCGTCCGGCAGCAGCGCCTCCGGCCAGTCCTGGTACGCCGTGGGCGCCAGCCACCGATCGATCGCCGTCGCCCCGACAGAGGTGGACGTCGTGGTCGCGGCAGGCCAAGGACCGCCGTGCTGCATCGCCCAGCACACGGCCACCCCGGTCGGCCACCCGTTCCAGATAAGCCGGCCGGCCTTCCTCCCGAGCACCTCGACGACGTCGCCGGCCTCCTCCGGATCGGTGCCGTGGACGGTCGCGGTCAGCGACCCTTCCAGCCGCTCAAGCACGGGCCTCAAATCGGAAATTTCCCGATACGTCACCACGATCGACGCCGGCCCGAAGCACTCCTCGGCGATCCGCGGCAGCTTCTCCTCGAACGTGTCGAGATCGGCGGTGAACACCTTGGGCGTGACCGCCCAGCTCCCCTCCCCAGGCTTGCCCTCGGCCAGCAGCTGCAGCTCGCCCAGCCGCTCGACACCGCCGACGTACCCGTCCCTGATCCGCTCGGCCAGCATCGGGCCACCGCTGGTCCCCTCGACCGCCTCGGCCAGGGCCTTGCGCAGCTCGTCACCCTCGGGCACGAACATGAGCCCGGGGTTCGTGCAGAACTGCCCGACCCCCAGCGTCAGCGACCCGGCGAACCCCGTGGCCACGTCCTTGGCCGGCGCGGAGGGCAGCACGACGACGGGGTTGACGCTGCCCAGCTCGCCATAGAACGGGATCGGCACCTCCCGCTCGTCGATCAGGCGCTGGATAGCCTTGCCGCCGGCCACGGACCCGGTGAACCCGGCCGCGACCACCCCGGGGTGCTGCACCAGATCGATCCCCGCCTGCATGCCCTGCACCAGACCCAGCAGGTCGGGGTACGGGAGCGCGTCACGAACGATCTTCGCCACCCGCTCGGAGGTGTTCGGGTGCCCGGGGTGCGCCTTGACGACCACCGGACATCCCGCTGCCAGCGCGGACGCCGTGTCACCACCGGCCACGGAGAACGCGAACGGGAAGTTGCTGGCCGCGAACACGGCGACGACGCCCGGCAGCGCGTGCTTCATCCGCCGCACGTCGGGCCGGGGCGGCGCGAGCGAGGCATCCGCATGATCGATGATGGCCTCGACGTAACCGCCGTCCCTGAGGACCTGGGCGAAGAGCCGGAACTGTCCCGCCGTACGCGCGACCTCGCCGCGCAGCCGTACCTCGCCGAGCGCGGTCTCCTGGTCGGCGAGCTGCCACAGCTCGTCCACGTGCGCGGTGAGCGCGTCGGCGACGGCCTCGAGCGCGAGCGCCCGCTCAGCCGCCGGAGTCGCCCGCCAGGCAGCGCCGGCGGCGGCCGCGGCGGAAACGATCAAGTCGACCCCGGCACTGTCGGTCTCCGGCAGTGCGGCGCCAACGGTCCCGCCGGTCCTGGGGTCGTGTCCGTAGATCATCGAAAGGCCCTTCCGAGCTTGACACTTCTTCAGCTTGATTCTTACAGTTGCGGCAACTTGTCCACAAATCTGGCTATTGTTCACATATCTGGACGGCGGTCTAAATGATCATCAGACAGATCCGCGTCACGCCTGTCGCCTTCCGGGATCCGCCGCTTCTGAACGCCGCCGGAGTCCACGAGCCGTGGGCCCTCCGTACCATTGTCGAGGTCGTCACCGATGAGGGCCTGACCGGGTTGGGGGAGACCTATGGAGACCTCGGGCACCTGGGCAAGGTACGCGAGTGCGCGCAGGCCCTGATCGGCCTCGACGTGCACGCCACGAACACGATGTACGCCCGGATCAGCGCGATCGTCGGCCACACGGTGACCGACCTGCACGGACTGACCGGTGCCGCCACCAAGGAGAAGAGCATCGACCGGGTCTTCTCCCCCTTCGAGGTGGCTTGCCTCGACATCCGGGGCAAGGCGGCCGGTGTCCCGGTGAGTGATCTGTTGGGCGGCCGTGTCCGGGATGCGGTGCCGTACAGCGCGTACCTCTTCTACAAGTGGGCGGGCCACCCCGGCCAGGACCCCGACCGGTTCGGCGCAGCCTTGGACGAATCGGGTCTCGTAGAACAAGCGTCCCTCCTCATCAAGGAATACGGCTTCGAGTCCATCAAGCTCAAAGGCGGCGTTTTCCCTCCCGACCAGGAAATAGCCGCAACCCGCGCGCTTCACGAGGCATTCCCTGGGGTTCCCCTCCGCCTGGACCCGAACGCCGCCTGGACGGTCGAGACCTCGATCCGCGTGGGCCAGGAACTGGAGGGCGCCCTCCAATACCTGGAGGACCCCACTCCCGGCATTTCCGGCATGGCGGAAGTGGCCGCCGCCGTCCCCATGCCGCTCGCCACGAACATGTGCGTGGTCACCCATGAGCACCTCCCTCCTGCCATCGCCTCCCGCGCGATCGGCGTGCTCCTCCTGGACCACCACTACTGGGGCGGTCTCGTACGTTCCGCGCACGTCGCCGCCTTGTGCGACACATTCGGCCTGGCGCTGTCCATGCACTCCAACTCCCATCTCGGGATCAGCCTGGCCGCCATGACCCATTTGGCCGCCGCCACACCGAACCTCACGTTCGCGTGCGACACGCACACCCCCTGGCAGGATGGCCAGGACGTGGTCGCGCCCGGCGTCCTGCGCTTCGTGAACGGCGCCGTCCCCGTGCCCACCGGCCCCGGCCTCGGCGTCGAGCTCGACCGCGACGCGCTGGCCGTCATGAACGAGCAGTACGAGACGTGCGGGATCTCCGTCCGCGACGACACGAGTTACATGCAACGCTTCGAGCCCACCTTTTCCGCAAGGAGACCGCGCTGGTGAACGTGGCCTACGTCTACCCCTGGGACATCGTCGGCGACCCCTCCGCCCCCGACCGCCTGGCCGGCCTCGGGGTGGAGGCGGTAGCTCTGGCAGCGAGCTACCACTCGACGAGAGCGGCCACGCCTTACCACCCGTCCCATCGCGTACTCGACGTTCCCTATCCGGCCTTCTACCTGCCGATCCGCCCGGCGTCCTGGTCCCGTCTGGTCCCCGCGGCCCCCACCTGGACCCCTGAGGACGCGTACCTCCAGGCCCGAGACGCTCTGAAGGCGGTCGGCCTCCAGGTACACGCATGGACCGTCCTGACGCACAACTCCCACCTGGGCACCGCGAATCCCGACCTGGTCGTACGCAACGCCTTCGGCGACCCGTACCCGTACGCGCTCTGCCCCGCCCACGAGGACGTCCTGGAGTACTGCGAGCGCCTGGTCAAGGAGATCCTCACGGTGGGCGAGCCGGACGGCCTCATCCTGGAGGCCTGCGGCCCCATGGGCTTCGGCCACCAGAGCGTCCACGAGAAAACCTCCGGTGCGGACTGGACACCCGCCGACTCAGACCTCCTCTCCCTGTGCTTCTGCGCTGCCTGCGCCGACCGCTACCCCGCAGACACCCGAGACAGAGTTCGCGCCACCATCGACCGCACCCACCTCACGCAACCCACCCCTGCCCCCACCGCCAGCACCACAACGACCGGCACCACCGGCACCGGCACCAGCACCGGCACCGGCACCGGCACCGGCACGATCGGCACCACCACGGCGGGCAACACGACGGCCAGCGCCACCGCGGCCGACACCAGCACCACGGCCAGCACCACCCCGGCCGACACCAGCACCACGGCCAGCACCACCCCGGCCGACACCAGCACCACGGCCAGCACCACCCCGGCCGACACCAGCACCACGGCCGGCACCGCGACTCCCAGCACTCACCCCCCCACCATCGAACAGGCTCTCGGCGAGCTGACCGACGAGGTACGCGCCGTTCGCGTAGACCTGTCCGACTCTCTCCGCCACCGCCTGATCGCCATCGCCCGCAACACCGCCCCCAACACCCCCATCACCCTGCACGCCAACCCGAACCCCTGGGCAGCAGGCGCCTTCGCACCACTGCCGTCAGGCGAACCGGGAGCAGACGTGCTGGTGGCCAACTGCTGGGGCGACCCCGCCACGGACGCCACCCGCCTCGCCCAGCTGAAGGACCTGTCCACCCCCGGCCAGCGAATCGGCGCCTACGTCCTGGCCCTGCCCCCTCGTCCGGCCGACGCCGCAGCCCTGGCCGACCAACTCCGTACGTACGCCAAGGCAGGGGCGACCGAGTTTCACCTGTACCACGCCGGTCTGGCCTCCCCACAGCGCCTGGCCGCCATCACAGAAGCTCTACGCCAGCACGCCTAACACGACAAATTCAGCCACCCGAACACCCGCCGAGAACCGAACTCCAGGGTCCTGCGCCATACGCAGGGCCCTGAGCACTGAAGTCCCCCGCACCGTGGATAAGTTGCCATACGTGACCAATGTGCGAATTGTGTACCGAAAGTACGGCGGAGCGCTGCACTGGAACCACCCCGGCCAACTGCTGGGCGAGGACGAACACGGAGTATGGGCCGAAGTCCCCGGCGGAACGGTCGCCCGCAAGGGCGAGGGCCCACCGGTCACGTGGGAGACCACTGCGATCATGCTGTTCCCTCGAAACGCCTGGTGGACTGCGTCCTTCAACGCACCACCCCACCGAAGCGAGATCTACGTCGACGTCACGACCGTCCCCGAGTGGAGAGACGGCGAGGTGACGATGCTCGACCTCGATCTCGACGTGATCAGGATGCGAGACGGCCGGCTCATCCTCGACGACGAAGACGAGTTCGCCGAACATCAGGTCCTCCTGGGCTATCCCCCCGAGCTCATCACCCAGGCAGAAGCCACTGCCCGCTGGCTACTCGACGCAGTAGGCCACAGAAAGGGCCCATTCGGCGGCGCCCACCTCGAATGGCTTACCAGAACCACCTGACCAACTCACGGCCCGACCGCCAACGCCGGAGTGGATCAGCCGCACAGTCGCACGCGATAAACCCGGTGACGTCTATGGTCATCCCCGCGATAATCGCCGACGTGAAAAAGGTCGAGGTCGAGGTCGAGATCGAGGTCGTCGTCGCCCATCGCGAACGCGCAACCCTGCGCGTCGGTGACGTGTTCCTGAAGATCGACTCCGATCAGACGCGCACCGACGTCGAGGTCGAGGCGATGGCCATGGCGCCGATCCCGACGCCGGAGGTCCTGTGGCGGAAGCCGCCCGTGCTCGCGCTCGCCACCCTCCCAGGCACGGCACTCGGCCGCCTCGGCGAGCCGTCGACCGCGTCGCCGGCGGCGTGGGCCGCGGCGGGTGCCGCCGCACGGATGCTGCACGACGCGCCACTGCCGCCATGGCCCGGTCGGAGCCTCGACGAGGTCGCATCGCGCCTCGACGTCGAATGCGAGTGGCTCGTCACGAACGGCGTCCTTCCCACCGACCTGGTCACGCGCAACCGCCGGGTTGCCGAGGCTGCGCTCCGGCCGTGGACGCCGGTGTTCACGCACGGCGACCTGCAGATCACTCACGTGTTCGTCGACGGTGACGAGATCACCGGCGTGAT
>NZ_JBSFTC010000054.1:473-51052 GCF_053590415.1 Nonomuraea sp. NPDC003201 | reverse complement strand
ACGTCGCTCGAGAGCTCTTCAAAGCCCTCACCAGCCCAAACGCCGCTAACAACGAGGTTCCCGTTGCTGCTTGACAAACATAGGAGCATCGGAGCGGTTCAGGGCGATCACACCGCGCTCACCCTCAGAACCAATGTAGACAACGGGCTGATCGATGATCGCCGCATCGGGCCGTACCAGCCAAAAGCCGGTGTAGTCACCCGTCCCGGTCGCGCCGAAGAAGCGAAACTCGCTGCCATCGACCTCTTGGTTGCCGGTCCACAGCCGGAACCACCACGCCGTCCGATCGGACTCCTCGAACTGATCGTATAGCTCGAAGTCACAGCCGCGGGCCTCGTCGGTCTCTTCGTCCCACTCCCACTCGAAGCCAACCTGGGCCACCTCGGCCAGGGCAGTCGGCAATACGAGACCTTGAGATATGTCCGCCACCCCAAAAGATTAAACGATCAACGAAGGCTGCTGGAGACGTAGTGCTTCAAGCGCGGGAGCGCACGAGGATCGCCTGATCCCGCTAACAGGCGCTCCAGCGTGCCCAAGGTCGTTGCGCCCGTCACCATCAGCCGAGCCAATACCGACAGTTCCGCCGCCCGCACCACCAAGATCTACCGATCCGACCTCATCGTGGTCGGCGACATCGGCCTGCTCCCGCTCAGCCACAAGACAACCGAAGCCTTCTACCACCCGATCGATGCCGCCTACGAACGCCACCTCTCGCCACCCTCAACATCCATCCCTCCAGGTTCGACACGATCATCGGAAGACCATGGCCACCGCCACCGTCGCTCGCCTCATGCGCCACGCGCGCATGGTCGAGACCAGCGGTGAATCCCACCACCGGGCCGAAGCCCTCACCAGCAAGGGCGTCATCCCCCTGACCTGACCACCCGACAGAACCGTTCACGCCCGCCAACCTGGAGATCTCATAGCCACCACCCCGGACCGGGGTGGCCGCCCGCCTCCACAAGATCATGGCCGTCCACATCCAGTGATTAAGCCCGCATTACTAGACATACTGGACTCCAAACGACTCCCGCTCTCCTAAAGCGGGTGCCGCAGGTTCGAATCCTGCCGGGGGCACCAGGTTCGACCAGCAGCAAAGCGTCCTTGACCAGCGGAAACGCGAGTCAGGGACTTTTTGATGTGTCCGGTGGTGTGCGACTGTGGGTGATCACTTGCGGGTGATCGTGCCAAATACGTGCGCACGGCTGACGGCATGCAACACTCTTGCTGAGTCCCTCCATCAACCACTTGTGATCATCGCCCTCTCGCTAATCCTCACGGGAGTCCGCAATGTCCGATTCCGCAAAAGTGCTTCAGAACGACCCCCGTTCGCCGCTAAACACGCAGGTCAGCGAGAGTGCTCCCCGCGCACGCGGGGATGGTCCCGAGGTGACCGTCATGTTCACGCCGCCCGCGGTGTGCTCCCCGCGCACGCGGGGATGGTCCCGGTGATCCGCTGACGCTCGGGAGAAGCTCGCCGTGCTCCCCGCGCACGCGGGGATGGTCCCGACACCTGCGTGGTGTGCGGGGTGCACGTCGGGTGCTCCCCGCGCACGCGGGGATGGTCCCTTGTTCGGGCGCCCGTAGTGGGCGGTCAACTTGTGCTCCCCGCGCACGCGGGGATGGTCCCGGCGCCGGACACACCTCTTGATCGTGGCCGCCGTGCTCCCCGCGCACGCGGGGATGGTCCCATCGCTCCTCCGATACACCACCTGGGCCGACGGTGCTCCCCGCGCACGCGGGGATGGTCCCGTCGCCAGCTCGGGATGATCCTGGAAGGTATCGTGCTCCCCGCGCACGCGGGGATGGTCCCCTGTTGGCTTCGGTCTATGGCGGTATCCAGGTGTGCTCCCCGCGCACGCGGGGATGGTCCCGATCCACGCGGCCAAACAGAAGGGGATCACCCGTGCTCCCCGCGCACGCGGGGATGGTCCCTTGGCGTGCCACAGCCACAGGAGCCGCCACTGGTGCTCCCCGCGCACGCGGGGATGGTCCCTGCTCGAACGGCATCGCGTTCGCCGTAGGTGAGTGCTCCCCGCGCACGCGGGGATGGTCCCGGGCACGTAGCGCTCTGTGCAGCTATTCAGCGGTGCTCCCCGCGCACGCGGGGATGGTCCCGACCACGTAGTCCGGCCGAAGCTCCTTGATCAGTGCTCCCCGCGCACGCGGGGATGGTCCCAACTTTGATCTTGGCGCACACTACTCAGGACAGTGCTCCCGGCGCACGTGGGGATGGTCCCGACTTACCGATTACCCAACCGATCGCATAGAGGTGCTCCCCGCGCACGCGGGGATGGTCCCACGTCCGGCGCGCGGTCGGGGTGGGTGTCGAGTGCTCCCCGCTCACCCGGGGATGGTCCCTCCTCCCCCGATCGAGAGATCAAGAAAGGACCGTGCTCCCCGCGCACGCGCGGATGGTCCTGCACGCAGGATCCGTCGCGGAGGGGTCCGGGAGTTGTTCTCCGTGCACACGGGACAGCCACATCTTGCGGGGAGTGGAGCCAAGTTGCCTGCCACCCCGCCAATGATGCAGCCTGGGACGACTGAATCAGCAGCTTGATAACCAGAATGTCCGCTATGCCCTTTTCTATGGAAGTGCTCAATTCCGAGCCCAATCGCGGACAACGTCGCAGGTCAACGAGAGTGCTCCTCGCGCACGCGGGGATGGTCCTTCTCCGGTGTCACGGTGCGCGGAGACCTGTTCGTGCTCCCCGCGCACGCGGGGATGGTCCCGGGATTCGAACCCGTGAGTGTCGGCTTATGAGGTGCTCCTCGCGCACGCGGGGATGGTCCCAGCCCCTTCAGGTCGCACACCAGCGGGATCCCGTGCTCCCCGCGCACGCGGGATGGTCCCGAGACGTCGGCGAACCGATCCAGCGTGATCGGGTGCTCCCCGCGCACGCGGGGATGGTCCCAACACGCCCGAGGCGCAGAAGAGGCTGGTCGAGTGCGCCCCGCGCACGCGGGGATAGTCCTGCATGAAGGATCCGTCGCGGAGCGTCCGGGGGTGTTCTCCGTGCACACGGGGACAGCCACATCTTGCGGGGAGTGGAGCCAAGTTGCCTGCCACCCCGCCAATGATGCAGCCTGGGACGACTAAATCAGCAGCTTGATAACCAGAATGTCCGCTATGCCCTTTTCGATGGAAGTGCTCAATTCCGAGCCCAATCGCGGACAACGTCGCAGGTCAACAAGAGTGCTCCCCGCGCACGCGGGGGTGATCCCCCGGCTGCCGAGCATCCTTTGCGGCACGGGTCGTGCTCCCCGCGCACGCGGGGGTGATCCCGAGCGCGGGGCCAAGGCCCAGGCCAGCCTCCTGTGCTCGCCGCGCACGCGGGGGTTATCCCGCCTTCCGGTGCCGTTGCAGGCCGGGCACTCCGTGCTCTCCGCGCACGCGGGGGTGATCCCCCTTACCCCGGGCTCTGGCCCTTGGGAGTCCGGTGCTCCCCGCGCACGCGGGGATGGTCCCTCGGCCCGCGTAACGAGCTGCGCGAGCATTCCGTGCTCCCCGCGCACGTGGGGATGGTCCCTTGTCGATAACGCCAAGTTGAGCGGAGTCGACGTGCTCCCCGCGCGCGGGGATGACCCCACGGGCGACGTAGAGTCGCGCGGGCATCGTGATCAGTGTTGGCGGATGTTTCAGTTCCGCTGGAACAAGGTTCGGCACAACCGGGCCTTGAAGCCCTCGAACCGGGCGCATGGTGCGCGGTGCACCCTGCGGTGCTTTCTGCTCGCGTGGTGCTTGTGGCGTTTGTGATGGCGCTTGTTGACCTTGGCGTGCTTGGGCCGGAGCTCCTGCTCGGGTACAGGCCGGGAGATCCGCTTCGGCACTGGACGATCGCGCGTGGCGGCAGGGGATGGACTGGCCGATGGGGTCACAGTGGGCGTCGAAGGGGGTCGATCTGGTGCGACTGACATGGCTGCCAGCTTCGGGTGGGTCGGTTGCTGGGGCTGTTGAGCGACCTGGCCCAGCGAGTAGCCGAAGCCGCCACTGAATCCCATGGTCGCGGCGAGAGCGAGCGCCATCCATGCTGCTCGCCACCTTCGGCGTGGTCTGGCTGGTGTCCTGCGGACGTACGCACACGGTGGAAGAGTGTTCACCATCACCCCCGAGATCATTAACCGACAGTAAGTAGACGGTCACGCTGAGGGGTTGGTTGCGAGAATCGCGGACAGAATCAAGTGATCTACGGTTGCCCAATCTGATCTGACCGTCTGCTTATGGGAGCGAACCCGCGGAGCATGCGCTGCGTACGTCCTGGCGTCTCAGCATCTCAAAGCCGGGAAATGACAATGCTGGTGCGTTATGCGCCCCTCGCGGGAAAGGCGTGGCTGAGGGACAATCCGGACGTCCTCGTACGTACTGGAGACCCGTCATGACAACCCCGCCGTCGCCGACCCCCCAGGCGTCACCCGATCACCCGCCGGCCGACCGCCCGGCCCGCACCGACACGGCCCCGGCACCTCCTTCCCTCACGCCACCGGCGATGGCGCAGCCGCCCGACTGGGAGTACTCGGGGATCGATCCGAAGCTGATGCACGACTTCGAGCGCGACCTCGGCCAAGCGGAGAACATACTCGGCCGCCACGAGCCACAGATCCGCTGGATGCTGGAGAACCTCGACCTGGACACCTCGCGGCTGAACGCGATGCGGGAGCTCAGCAACTGGATTGGCGCCAAGCGGCCGGAGTTACGGCGGCGCAACGAGACGATCCAGGCCGTGACCACGGAATGGGGCACAGATACGACCGGCGGGCTGCGCCCGTTCGACGAGACGATGTACAGCGGGGCTTCCGGCGATCCGGACGTGTACGCTGCCGCGCTCAAGCTGGGTGAGGTCAGCCGGAACGGCGCGGTGGACGAGAAGACCATCGCCGAGTTGGAGAAGCGGGCGGGGGATGAAGGGTTCGCCACATCTCTGATGTATGCGCTGGGTACCGAGCGGTTCCGGAATCTCATGGCGGCGCTGGTGTACCAGAAGGATTCCAACAAGCGGCGCTTACAGGCGGCACTGGGCAAGGCGCTCGGTACGGCCAGCCCGCGGTTGAACACGTCATGGCGCAAGGAGTTGCTGTCGAATCTGCGAGTACCGGTGGATCAGCACGCACTCTCCGCACTCCTCCCCCACGGGACTTACGAACGGGATTTCCTGGTGGCCGCGGCCAGGACGCTGGAAGGTCTGGACCGCAAGACCTGGAATGATGCCGCTTCGGTGGGCATCCCACAGGATCCTATGATCGGCGTGATGACGGCCCTGGCCAACCACCCGAAGGCGGCTCAGGACTTCTTCGCCGGAGATCCCAGCATCATGAAGCGGTACGTCACCGAGCGGCCGATGTACGACAACGGAGCAGCTTTCGGAAAAGCGCTCGAAGCCGCGACCATGACCTACCGGGACCACTCCGGCACACCGCAAGAGCCGTCGCCCGGATTCATCTCGGCCAAGATAGCTTCGGAATTCATTCACTGGGAGGGCCAGCGTGTCCTGGCAGGCACCGAAGGCCCTTCCTTCGCGACAACCGGCACCACCGCGCGCATCCTGGCCGCCTACATCAACGACGTCAACCGCGTCGCCAAAGCAACTCGTGATGAGGATTCCAGCGTGTTCGGCGCCCACCGCGCGAATCTTCCACCAGAAGATCAGGTATGGGGAGCGCAGTTCAGGAAAGAGGATCTGCGCAAGGCCATGGAGGATGCGTTCAAGCACGACCCGAACGCATTGGGCACCGTCACGGCAGCGCAGACGGCATGGACAAAAGGCCTGCTCAATTATGCCGCTGCACAGGTGGCCGGCGGCAAAGGTGAGTCTGTTCTCAAGGCCAGCGCACAGGAAGCCGGGGCGGGCTTCGGGCTGATCACCGATGCCAGCGGGCTCGCCAAGATCCAGCAAGGCAAGGAGCTGGATGAGGCGCAGGAGCGGAGCATGAAGCTATTCATGGCGGTGGTCAACACCGGGCTCGCGATCCCGCAGACGGCCGCCGGAGCGGTAACGGCCGGCACTGTGGGCGCATGGAACAGCATGATCGAAGACGCCGCCAGGACGACGGAGAACGCCGACAAGGCAACATACAACGCCAACACAGCCAAGAGCCAGGCGAAGTTCTTGCTCGATCAGATCGCCGCCGATGCCATGCTCAAGAACGGGTTGTTCGGCAAGCCCGATCCGCCTGCCAGTACGCATCCGTGGAGTTCCCTGGAAGGTGCAGAAAAGGGAGAAGCCCCTCGGAAGTCACCCAACAACTTCTTGAAAGATGACGGGAACTCGCTCATGACAGTCCGTGAAATGACGCCGTACGATGACGACATCCACCCGCGGCTCGACGCCTATGAAAGATGGCTCTACGACGGTCTTGCCGGGCCTCCCTGGGAAAAGATCTCCGGAGACCTGGAAACGGGTTTCGAAAGAGGGTTCTCGGAGTTCAAGGCATCATGAGGCCATATCTCGCTCTTCCTGTCGCAACGCTGAGCGCACTGTCCCTGCTGGCTGCGTGTTCGCAAGATGAGCCTCCAGTGAACACGACACCACTCCCATCGGTTGCGGCTCCGCCATACCTCTGCGACTACATTCCACTCGACGCGGTGCGACTGATGACTGGCGTGCAGGACCCCGTGGTGAAGGGACGCTTCACCACGTCAGCAAACGAAGGCGAGAGCTCCGGCGGATGTTTCATCTACCAATCGAACGGGCCGAAAGTACTGGACGTGACCCTGTCTCCCGATGGCTCAAAAGAAGAGGTCGAGTGGGTGATCAGCAAAGGCGCCAAACCCCTACCGGAGATCGTTCCCGGTGCGATCGGCCATTATGGGCAGGACGGCAGCGCTGACAACACCCAAGCGTCCGCAACTCTGGTGCACGGCCTCGACCAAGTGATCGTGGAACTGTGGCGAGGCGTCAAAGGGCGGGACAACACCGCCGACGTGGTGGCCTTGATGAAGCTTGTCGGGCCGAAGCTGATCGTCGAGGCCAAGCCGAAGGACTGAGCCGATGCCCGCGATGGTGAGCAACCCGCTGCACGAGGCGCTCCAGCACGCTATCCGCACGGTCGGCCCGATGATCGAGCAGATCAATTCTGACGTCGAGAGGCCCTGCCGGATGTTCCGTTCCGGCAAGGTCTGGACCGGCCCCACCGCCAAGCAGTTCGACGCCCAACTCAACCTGTTCAGTACGCGAGCCCGAACCTCCGGACAGGCAATCATGGACGAGTTACGGCAGTTGCTGGGCCGTACTCCGAGTGAGGTGACCAAGGAAGAAGCTGACTCCATCAGGCGGAAGTACGGAATCGCATAACGCCAACACGATCACGTCCCCTGCCTATGACCAGTAGAAACCCGGGTGGCTATGCGCGAAGATCGAGTTTTGGGCGGTTGGGGCCGATCATTGACGCGTGATCACGCAAAATGTGCGCGCGGCCGGTGGCATACAAGACTCCACGCCACGCCTCGGACAGCCAGACGCGATGTCTCGCTGTCATTACGCCAGCCCTACCGGAAGTCCACAATGTCCGATTCAATGAAAGTACTCAAAAACGCCCTTGGCAGCTGCTAAATGCCCAGGTCAACGAGAGTGCTCCCCGCGCACGCGGGGATGGCCCCACGCTGGTGTTCTCGTTCCCGATTAAGGCTCCGTGCTCCCCGCGCACGCGGGGATGGCCCCGCGGATCCGGGATCTACGGAGCTGGACCGGCGGTGCTCCCCGCGCACGCGGGGATGGCCCCTTCGGCAACAGCGAGTCGTTCCGGTCCAACCTGTGCTCCCCGCGCACGCGGGGATGGCCCCGCACGGCAGGCATCGCCGCACCGCACACCGCGGTGCTCCCCGCGCACGCGGGGATGGCCCCCACGACTGCCGCGGTTCGAAACTGCCGCGGTAGGTGCTCCCCGCGCACGCGGGGATGGCCCTTCCTGGCGGGGGACCACCTCCAGATCGGGAATGTGCTCCCCGCGCACGCGGGGATGGCCCCTGGACGAAACGGCCCATGGTCTGGTTGGTCAGGTGCTCCCCGCGCACGCGGGGATGGCCCCCTGCCGGCCGAGGCCCGCGCCGCCGTGGACGAGTGCTCCCCGCGCACGCGGGGATGGTCCCTCGACCACCTGCTGGCCGAGTTCGCTGACGTCGTGCTCCCCGCGCACGCGGGGATGGTCCCGGCGGCGCTTTCACGCCGACCCTCGACTCGACGTGCTCCCCGCGCATGCGGGGATGGTCCCGCCGGTAACCGCGAGGCGAACAAGCCTCAGCAGTGCTCCCCGCGCACGCGGGGATGGTCCCAACGCGATCGAGGAGGGGATCACCCTCGAAGCGTGCTCCCCGCGCACGCGGGGATAACCTTGCCCAGGCACTCGGCCCAACGCAGGCCAGGACTTCACTCCAAGGCGTCAGAGATTCGGCGCTTGGCGATCTCGTCTTGGCCGACGATGCACTTGGCGTAGACGCGCAATAGCACGTCCACGCTGTGTCCTGCCCACTCGGCGACCTGGGGAGCGGGGACGCCGGCGTTGAGCCAGGTCGAGACGCAGGCATGGCGTAGGTCGTACGGCCGGGCCGCCAAAGGGGAGGCGAACTCCTTGTCCGTGAGTGCCGTTTTTCTCGCGGCCTTCCAGGCGCGTCGGTAAGTGATGAATGGAAGCTCTCCACCCTGCACTCCGTAGAAGACGCGTCCGTCCGGTCCTTTCCCAAACTCTGCGAGATGCGCCCGAAGGATGCGGACCAGCGGTGGAGGGATGGGCACCGTACGGGTGTGGCCTTCGGCGCGGTGCTTGAGCGCGCGTTCCTGCCTGGCGGTGCCGGTGTCGGTCCATTCCCGTCCGGAGTAGGGCGCGGCCTTGAGGAGGTGGAGCTCTCCCCAGGCGTTTGCCGGCTCCTCCATCTCGCTGGACTCCGGGTTCTTGACGAGAGGCGGGAGGGTGATGTTGTCGCGGCGCAGGTTGATGGCCTCCTCGGGGCGTAGGGCGGCGTAGTACATCAAGGCGAAGAACGCGACGAGGCGCTCGCCGCTTGGCTTCTGCGCCTTCACGGCGGCGAGCAGCGCCTTGGCCTGTGTGTGGTTGACGACGCTGCGGCGGTCCACTTCGTAGGTGCTGGCGGGTGGCTTCCACTTCAGCGTCTTGAGCGGGTTGGCGGGCAGTAGCTTGAGTTCTACGGCGTAGTCGAGGGCATTGGACAGCAGCATCCGGTGTTTCCGCACCGTGTTGGGTGCGGCGCGCTGGCCGTTCAGAAGGGACGTGGCGGCGTCCAGGAGGTCGCGAACGAGGCCGGGGTCGTCGGTGAGGGCGGAGACGGGCTTGGTGTTGTGTGCCAGCCAGCGCAGGGCGGTTCCGGCGTCCTCGGGCGCCTCCTTTCGTTGCTTGCTGTTGCAGGTCCAGCGGTGCATGGCGGTGCGGAGCTCGCGGTCTTCGGGCTTGCCACGCGTCGTGTTGTACATGGCCGGCGTGGCGGCGGTAAGCGCCCGGGCGATGTCCTGGCGGTACTTCGGCGCGGCTGCCTTCCACTTCATGTCCACGAACTTGCAGACGAAGTCGTACCAGCTCATCTCTGCCTGGTGCGTGCGACCCCAGGAGACGGGCTCTCCGATGGCGCGGCTGAACGCCTCTCCCCGGCGGGCCGCGGCTTGGAGCTCGCCGCGGTAGGTGTCGGCTTGGGCCGCATTGCGGAACGGCTTGCGCCAGGCTTTGCCGCCGACCTTCCAACGCACGTAGTAGGTGGTGGTCGTCTTGCCCTTGTAGATCTCGGTCTTGTAGACGCGTACGTCGTAGGTGATGTCCTTCATCAGGCGGCCTCCTCCATCGTGTCGAGCCAGCGGTCCAGGTCGGTCCGGCGGATGCGGAGATCGCCGTTGGGGAGCTTGAGGCAGCGTGGGGCGCGGCCCTTGGCGCGCCAGTCGTAGAAGGTCGAGCGGGAGATCTGGAGTTCGGTGCAGAGTTCGAGGAGGGTGAGCATCCCTCGTGAGTTCGGGCCGGTGGCCAAAGGGCGTCTCCTTGCGAATCAGGCGGTTGGGCGAGCGGCCCCGTGCTTGGTGGCTGTGGGCCGGGTGTCGTCGGGACGAAGAAAGAAGAAAGAGTCAGCTGGGCGCGGTTGGGCTTCTGTTCTCGCGGGTCAGATCCCGGGGTGGTGGTGATCGGCTCTGCTCACCTGGTGTCGGGCGAGGTTGCCGAGTTCTTTCGTGGGCGACGAAGGAAGATGCGATCCACGCCGAGCGCGTTTTCGCTGATGAGAGCTGAGTCATGTCGGTCATGAGGGCTTGTTTCTTCTTTCTTCGTCAGGGCTGGTACGGCGGTAGCGGACGGACGGGCGGCCTCCGGTGGGTGTGGTGAACGCCTCGTACTGGCTCGTGGCCGTGAGGCTGGCCAACAGTTCGGCGAGGGTCTGTTTGGGCACGTTGCGGGAGAACAGTGCACTGATCTCTGATCGGGTCAGCCCGGTGTCGGCGGCTTGATCGAGGGCGCGACGGATGCGGTCGATCTTCGGGTCTCGCATCTGCTTGTCGAGGACGAAGATGGCCGAGGCGATGGAGTAGCGGACCAGGGCAGCGGCAGCTTGAAGGTCGGCGGAAGTGATGTGAGCGCGGGCTTCGAGGGCGGCGTACAGAGCCGCGATGCGCAGGCAGTACGGGGCGGAGCGGCGGGTGAACTCGGTCCAGGCGTGGTCTTCGTCGTCGGCGGCGGTGAACTCCTCGTACAGCTCGGTCGACCACAGGGCACGGGCCTTCTCGTCGAGGGCGATGCGCTTGATCTGGCGAGCCTGCTTGATGGCGTCGTGGAGCTTGCCGCTGAGGCTGGCCAGGAGATCGGGTGCTACCCCTTCGGGGATGGGCAGGCGCTTGGAGCGCTCAACGTAGATCGGTAGAAAGCGGTTGTAGGAGCCGCCGGCCATGTCCGCCTCGGCCAGCCGCATGCGGAACTCTTTCGGCGTGATGTGGCCGATGATCGCGATGTGCGGGTTGGATGCCCGGTAGGCGTTGCGGGTTAGCACGGCGAGCGTGCGGCCGTCCCAGGCCTGGCGGAGCATGGTGCCGAGCGTGGAGCCCTCGCGCTTGGCGCGGGCCATGACGGTGGAGAACTCCGGCTCGGTGACCGACAGGCGCTTGTCCATCGTGCCGCCGGGGTCGTCCGGGCTGTCGGGGTCGCGGATGCGTTCGATCAGCCCTTCACCGGAGGACAGGCCAGTGACGCAGAGATCGGCGTAGCCGATGCCGGCGTGGTGCAGGAAGATCTCGGCGGTGTCGGTGGCCTGGCCTTTGCGGCCAGAGCCGGTGCGGCCGAACAGCAGCGGCCAGATCAGGAGTGGGTGGCGGGTGTTGCCGATCTGAACGAACGGGCCAGGGCCGATGACGGCGCCACAGGCCGACAGGGCGGAGACCAGGACGCCCGCAGGATCGGCCTCGGTGGACGGGTCGGCGGCCTTCACCAGCTCACCTGGCAGGCCATAGAACATGGCGGGGGCGGCGGCAGGAGCAGGTGCGGGTAGGCCGATGGTCAGGTCGCGGTGCAGGCGGGCGATGGTGGCATTAGCGTCGAGGTTCTCCAGGATGGCGTTGGCGTCGAGTGGGTTGGTCATGCGATCCCCCGGCGTGGCTGGCGTGCTCCGGAGGTGAGGCCGGAGCGGATGGTGGCCGTGGCCTCTCGGGGGGACAGGCCGATAGCTTGAGCGGCGGTGTGCAGGGCGTCCTCGGTCAGGCGGTGCGGCAGCAGGCCCGTGGCGACGAGCTGGCCGAGGGCGAAGGCTGCGGCGTTCAAGGTGTGGTTGCGGGTGCCCGGCGTGGCGTCGAGTACGTGCTGGAGTTCATTGCGGAGTGCGGCCAGTGCGTAGCCGGTCGATTGAGTGCCGAGTGTCGCCAACACGTCGGAAGCCGTGAAGCGGATCGATGGCTGTTCGGGGGCCGGTGGTGTGAGGCGTTCGGCGAGCCAGTGCGGCAGTGGTGCGGGGTGGATGGTGTGAATGGCGTCGTAGGTTCCCGTGCCGTCGGGCAACGTGACGAAGCTGCCGGAGCCGACGACGTACCCGCCGGTGGCGCGGGTGTCGATCAGCCAGCCGAGCCCTTGTCCCTTGGCACCGGAGGTGTTGCCGAGCGTCAGCCCCTCGGGAGCGGTGAAGTACAGGTGCGTGCCGCCGCGGCGGGTGCGGACCTGGAAGGTCTCCAGGGGTAGCGACTGGCCGGCCTCCTCGCACAGCAGGGCCAGGACGTCGGCCCCGTCGTTCACGCCAGGCTGGTTCCAGGGCGGTGGTGGCTGCTCACCTGCCTTCGGGGTGTCGAGGTCGATGACGACCAGGCGGGATGGACCGGTGGCGATGCCGATGTTGAACGCGGTGCCGCTCCAGAAGCGGCTGATGATGTCGGGGTCGGTCGTGTGGTGCTCCTTCCACTTCCAACCCTTGAGCGGTACCTTGTCCCCCGGTGTGAGCGGGAAGACGTGCCAGCCTCGGGCGGCGGCAGCCAGCGCGTAAGACCGCGCCTGGCGGGGCGGATGAGGTGTCATGCTGGTGGGTGCTCCTTGAGTCGGCCCTGCGGGGCCGGTGATCGGTTGGGGCATGGCCCCGGCGTCGTGCTTGGTGGCTGTGCGCCGGGGCCGCTCGTGGTTACCGGCCGTCGTGATGCAGGTGGCGGACGTAATTCCAGAGGTGGCGGCCGAAGCGCAGGCGTAGGCCGGTGGCGTCGCAGCGGCGGCAGTACCGCGCGCCGCCGCGACGGTGCGGGATGCGGCCTTTGCCTTCGCACTTGCGGCAGCGGCCGAACGGGCTCAGGTAGCACCGTGAGGCGTAGCAGAGGGTGCTGATGATCGTGGTGATAGCGACGAGGAGAGCAGGGTGCACGACAGCCTCCAGGGCCGGTTTTCGGGCATGGTCGAGGAGAGCCGCTAGCGTGCTAACGGCCTGGCCAGGGCTTGTTTCTGGTGCTAGCGGGGGTGCTAGCGCTAGCAGAGTTGGCTACTAGCGCTAGCAGCCCCGTGGCGGTTCAGCCGGAGCGCTTCTGACGGTTACGCTCGGCGATGGCCTCGGTGAGATCGTCCAGACGGATGCCGCGTCGGGTGACGGGCTTACCGTCGATACGGCGGCCGATATCGCCCACGCGCAGCCCGTGCGGCTTGAGGGCACTGGTGAGTTGTTCGGACTTCCAGCCGGTGTAGACGTCGGGTCGGAGTTCGGTCAGGCGGGTGCACAGGGCTTCGTTCCAGGCCGCGTTCTCTCCGGCGGGCCAGATCTCGGCGAGGTCGGCCAGGACGTTGAAGACGGGTGCGTCCTCGCGAGCCTGGGTGCCGGGCTCGGGCAGGGTGCCGGCCAGGCCGCGGAGCCGCTTGGCGCGTTCGATGACCTTGTCGGCGTCGTTGGTGTCGAGATAGTAGGAGCGGCGGGCGGCGGGCTTGCCGAGGCCCGCGAGAATGCCCCATCCGGCCTCCGCCACCGGCTGGAACACCGTGGCACGGTAGCCCTGCTTGTACATGGAGGTGCCGAGGATCATGTCGTTGGCGGTCTGGTCGGCGACGCTCATGCAGTAGCGGGTGTTGACGTTGCGGGTGATGCCGGTCGGCAGGCTGTCCTTGTCCGGGATCTGCGTGCCCAGGAGCAGGATCACGCCGAGGGCGCGGCCGAGCTTGATGACCTTCTCGCAGATCTCCCCGGCTTCCTTGCCGTACTGCGGGTGCAGGAACAGCTCTTGGATCTCGTCCACCGCCACGATCAGCGGGTGCAGGCCAGAGCCCTTGAGCGAGGCCAGTTCGGGAGTGACCTTGTTCTCGGGAGCCTTGCCGAGGGCGTGGTAGTGGGCTATGCGCTTGGAGCGGCGTTCGCACTCCTTGTACAGCCAGGCGAACATCGCGGCGCACCGGGCGATCGTCTCGTCATCGAAGCCGTTGCCGTACTCGGTGCAGACCGGTTCCAGGACCTTGAAGTCTCCTACTCCCTTCAGTTCGTAGATGCGCAGCTCGGCGCGAGGGTCGAGGGCGGCGGCCAGGACCGCGAGCCTCAGTCCGAACGTCTTGCCGGAGCCGGGCTGACCGCCGACGAGCCAGTTGCGGAACACCAGCTCGGCGTTGACGGTCTCCATGCGCGGTGTCGTAGCGAACGGGAACGGCTTGAACACGTCGACCTGGCCGTCTCGCAGTAGCGGCCAGGGCGGCTGCTTCATCTGTGAGGCGGGTTCGTAGCCGACCCACAGGGCGAGGCGGCCGGGGTGGCCGGCGGCCGGTTCGGGCCAGACCTGGTCCATGGGGAGCCGCATGGCCGAGGCGAGGCGGCCTCGGCGGGCCACCACCTCCGCGGCTTCCACGCCGAACGGCAGGTCGATGATGGCCAGGTGGCCAGGGCCATCCCGATGGATTTCCTGCGGGAAGCTGATGGCGTTCGGGTCCTTGCTGACAGCCTGGGTAATGCCGGAGATACCGCAGTGCAGCAGCGCGCGCCGTACCAGCTCGGCGGTGAGCTTGCGGTAGCGCGGGCCATCGCTCACACGGTCGGTGATCGGGTTGTCGGCGGGTCGTCCGGCTCGGGCCAGCAGTGGTACGCCCAGGACCAGCGCGCCGAGGCGCAGCCAGCCGGGCACATCGGCAACCAGGAAGGCCAGCACGCCCACCAGGGCGACGATGGTCAGGGCCAGAACGATCGACCAACGCCAGCGGGACTGGCGTTGGCGCTGCCTGTCCAGCTTGAGCCACATCTCGGCGTCGTTGCGATCGGCGGCGTACTGGCGAAGCGCCCAGTTGCCCTCTTCCGCCGTCGCCCAGTGCAGCAGCCGGCCGATGGACTTGAAGACGCCCGGGATTGCGTACCAGAGCATCTTGACCAGGTACTTCGGCGAGCGAGCGCCGTGGTAGCCGAGGACGTATGCGGCGTCGCGGAACTGCCAGGCGATCATGGCTCGGATGGACTGCCAGGTGCGCAGCCATGCCGGGATGATCGGCGCACGGCGACGCTTGACCGAAGTGGCGACCGGTGCGGCGTCCTCGTCGGGCGGGTCGACCGGCGGGCCGATGACCCGGTCGGTGATGGCGATCGTCTCGCGGTCGAAGAAGTCGTCGTCCGATGCCGGCTCGTCGGTCTGGCGCGTACGACGTCGGGAGTCGAGCGGTACGACCTCCGCGTCGCTGTCTTCGGTCTGAGCGCGGTCGGTCCATTCGAAGCCGTCGAGTTCGTGGCCGGGTGCCGGACGGCGGTCGAGCTCGTCTGGGTCGTAGGTCAAGATGAGTACACCTCGTGTGCCTTGGCGGTAGCGGGGTGGCGGGGCGCGGCCACTGTTCTTGGCGGAGTGGAGGCCGTGCCCTGCTTCTGCGACGGCGCACGGTCGGACCGCGCTTCGTCCGGTTGTTCGTCCGCGGTCGGGGCCTCCGGTCCGTCCGCCTCGGCGTCGGCGGTCGGTCCGGCGGTCGTGGTCCGGTCTGGCGGTGATTCCGTCCGTAGGCGGGCCAGGAGTGCCCCGGCGCGGTCGGTGGAGACAGACTGGCCGGTCTGCCGGATGGCGTCGCGGAGCCGGTCGCGGGTGAGCGGGATTCCGCGCGTCTCGTGGTCGGCGGCGACCTGCCAGCCGAGCGGCATCAGATCGTCCACGTCGGCGCGAGATCGTTTTGCGGTCTTCTTCGCGGCCCTGTGCTTGGGTTTCGGCGGCAGCGCGGGACGCTCGGCTACCGGTGCGAGTTGGACGCGGTCAGGCGCCAGCTCGCCGAGCCGGTAGAGCGCTCGTTCGCGGCGCGTGGCCTTGAAGCGCCACAGCCAGCCGTACCGGTCCTGTAGGTCGGTGCGGGCGAGGATTCGGTCGCGCTCACGGTTGAGGGCGTTCGGGTAGGAGCGGATCTCCCACAGCACCATCCGACGCCACAGGGCGAAGGTGGACGGGAAGGCGAGCAGCCACCGGGAGAGCCGGATGGATTCCATGTGGTCGGGCTTGGCCAGGTCGGCGCGCTTGCGGATGGCGTACGCACCGACCTCCACAGCCACGACCCACAGGCCAGGGAGCATGGCGTGAGCGACGATCCCGAACAGGGTGTCCTCGCTGGCCACGTTCAGGTAGACAGTGGCACCGGTCAGCGACCAGGGCACCAGCCGTAGCAGGCGGAGGCGCATGCCGAGTCGAGCTAGGACGATGTCCAGCGCGGAGAAGACGGCGATGCCTAGGTCGATACCGAGTGGAACGATCCAGGCGAACCAGCCGAAGGACGTCACAGCCGCCTCGGCCACTGTGGCGAAGCTGATCACGAACCCGAGCAGACCCAGGCCAGCCACGGCAGCCGCGGTGACCGAGATGGCGGTCTGCTCGCCTTCGCTCAGCGGGCGTGGTCCGTAGATGGTGGCGGTCATCGGCCCCACCATCCCCGGCAACGCGGGCAGCCTGGGCGGTCGCACCAGTTCGCACGGTGGCTGGACCAGATACGGAGCACCTTATCCGGCGATCCGGCCGCGTCGACGGTGAAGCGTACGGCCTGGCGCAGGCGCAGACGTTCCTGCGAGATGCGGACCAAGTCGCAGGAGAGGAACCCTGCGGTGAACGTGATCAGGTAGAGCAGAACGGTGATCATGCGGCCCTCCTCATCGGGGCTTGGATCTCGTGGTCGAGGTCTGCGGCGAATACGCCGCGGCGGCACGACGCGCAGTAGAACTGGACGGGGCCGCCGTCGAGCTGCGCCTTACAACGCGGGCAGCAGTTGATGGGCCACGGCGACAGGCGGGCGGTACGGGTCGGTTCGTGCATGGGACCTCCCTTCAGATGCCGGGCTGGGAGCGGGCGAGGATGCGGCACATGCGGCAGCCAGGTAGGCAGCGGGTGCCGTGTGCGGCACAGAGCTCGACCTGGCGGCGGACGCCGCAGCTACGGCACCGGTACGCACTGCGCGAGCGCTTGCCGCAGTCGGCGCACTGGAAGCGGGCCATCAGGCGGCCACCTTCCGCAGGTCGCGGAGTTCAACGGCAGTGAGGCCCGCCCAGATGCCGACCTCCGGGAGTACGGCCAGCGCGTAAGCCAGGCAGGCACCGCGGGCCGGGCATCGGGCACAGACGGTCTTGGCCTTCGCTTCCCGGGCGTCCCGCGTGTCCTCCGGCTCGGGCTCGAACAGGTCAGGGCCGGTGAAGAGCTCGGCATCGCTGCTCTCGCAGGCCGGGTTGGCGTTTAGCAGGTCGTCGCGGAGATCGGACAGTGCCTCGTCGCCCAGGACGGCGGTCACCTCGTTCATCGCCGCACTCCCAGCAGGCCGGCGAGGGCCTCGGCGACGGCGAGCCGGTGGCAGGTCGGGAAGACGGGAGGCGTCGGAGCCTCCTCGTCGGGCGCGATCTCCTCGGCGCCGCCGCAGACGAGGCAGATCCACTGGATGGACCTCCAGGTCACGCCGCGCATGGGCAGGTCGGATGTGGGCTGAATGTTGCTGGACCCGTGGGTCATGATGAAGACACCTCTTCTAAGGGGTGCCGGGGTGCGGATCAGGTTTGGCGACTTTGGGCCGCACCCCGGCTTCTTTGTTTGGCGTTTCAGCCGAGACCGCTGCTGAAGGTGGTCAGGGCTTGGGCGATCGTCAGTACGGCGTCCACGGCGGCGTTGACGGCAACTGCGGCCTTGTACGGCTGAGTGATCACAAAGAAGGCCGCGAGGATCATCAGCACCGTGGGCATGAAGCGTCGGGGCCGGAGAGCAGGCATTTGGTGGTGATCCCTTCTGGTCGCGGTCGGGCCTGTCTCTCCTGCCGACAGGCCCTCAATCTGAGATCCTGTCCTGTACAGGTATAGAACAGGCTTGGCAAGTCCGTCAAGCTTCTTTCGGGGCTCGCCGTGTTCGTGGCACCAGAAAACCGCGCAGGTCAGGGGGTACGGCAGCGTTCAAAAGACGGTGCAATTGAGCGAATGGGGGTGCACGGCAGCCTGGAGGGGGTGCAAACTGTCGGCGACATCTTGATCACCCAGGGTTGCTAACCCGCTGCGCGCCGGGAGTGCCATGAAGCTCCGAGAGCCGAATCACCAGCTCGCAGCGGTCATGACGAGAGCCGCATGCTCTAACAAGGCCCTCGCCCGGCGGGTACAGGACGTGGCCGTGAGCCATGGTGCGGACATCCGCTGCGATCACGTGTCGGTGAAACGCTGGCTCGACGGAATGCACCCCCGCGGAATGACTCCGCACTTCATCGCTGAGGCCCTCAGCCGGAAGCTCGGCGAGCGCGTGAGCGTCCGCGACATCGGCATGATGTACGCCGAGGCGACGCCGTTCAAGGCCGGCCAGCGCAAGCAGCAGGCCGACGGACTGACCGATGGGGTGACGGTCCTCGTATCAGGCGACCTCTCGGCCAACCCTCAGGTGGTCGAGAGCGATGTCTCCACGGACTCCTGGAACGACTCCATGGTCACGTGGTTGGTGAACCCCGTACCGATCCCAAAGCTCCTGACGGAGGGACGGCTGGTCACCGCGTCCAGCGTCGAGGCCGTACGCGAGACGACGGCGATGTTCGCGAAGCTGGACTACCGGTTCGGTGGCGGACACGCGCGGTCCACAGTGGTCCAATACATCGCCATGGAGGTGGAGCCGCTCCTCAAGCACGTCAGGCCGGACACGGCGCTCGGCAAGCAGTTCCTCTCCGAGACGGCGGCCATGCTGCGCCTCGCGGCCTGGATGGCGTACGACACCGGACGCCACGGCCTGGCCCAGCAGTACATGACCAAGGCCCTCCACCTGGCCCGCGAGGCCGACAACCGCATGCTCGGCGGCCGCATCCTGGCCGGCATGAGCCACCAGGCCAACTACCTCGGCCACTACGGCATGGCTGTGAACCTCGCACGAGCCGCCCAGATGGGCGCCCAGAACGCGGCCACGCCCACAGCCATGGCGTTGTTCAGCGCCATGGAGGCGCGAGCGCTGGCATCTCAGGGCGATGAGGCCGCGTGCAGCAGGGCGCTTGGAGAGGCCGAGCGCTGGTTCGGGCGGCGGACGCCCGAGGATGATCCGGTGTGGCTGCGGTACTTCGACGAGGCCGAGCTGGCGGCGGAGTTCGCGCACTGCTTCCGCGACCTCGGCCATCACCACCGGGCCCGCGATCGGGTGCTGGAGAGCGTGCAGCTCTCCGAGAGCCTCTACGTCCGCAGCCTGTCCTTCGTGCGGACGATCCTGGCCACGAGCCACGTGGCCGACGGCGAGCTGGAACACGGGCTCGCCGTCGCGCGCGAGGTGGTGACCACTGTTGCAGACCTGCGATCGGCCAGGACTCGCCGCTACGTACGGGACTTCGTCAAGCAGCTCATGCGTTTCGGGAACGATCCAAGAGTGCGCGAGTTCCAGACGTTCACCGAGACACGGCTCGCCCGAGCCCGTTCCGAGTCGAGCGCGGAGCGGTAGCCGTTCAGAACGGCCTCCAGACGCGCGGGAGGAGGTCGTGCCGCAGCGATGCCACACGCCGATCGAACTCTGCGCGGATCTCCGGGCTCTGGTCCACGTTCTGCATGAGCCACGTGGTCATCGTGGTCTCCCGGATCCGGCGCAGGGTGTGGAAGCCCGCCCATTCGGTGATGTCGAAGCCGTACGCGTCCACAGCCTGTGCGTACTCATCCGTCGACACCCACCGGAACCCCCTGAACGGGATGCCGATGCCCGTGCAGAGATCCCACTCACGCGGCCCCCAGGCGAACGCCTCGAAGTCGAGCAGGATCACGCGCCCATCCGTACGGCGGAGAAGGTTGTTCTTGTGCCCGTCGCCGTGGATGTGGCCGGCGGGCAGAGCGAAGTCGAGAGTGTTGTATTCGACGTAGAGGTCTTTGACCCGCTGGCGCAGGAACTCAAGGTCCTCATCCCCGACGCTGGAGGCGTTGTCCAAGCGATCCTCCACGCGAGCCAGCGGATCGAACAACGGCAGCACCAGATCCACCGGCTTCGGAACGTCGTGCAGTTGCCTGAGCATCACCACCAGATCGGCGAATCCTGGCGCCGGCCCGCCACTGTCCATGTACAGCCAGAACGTCACCACCCGACCCTCGTGAACAGCCGCCTGAGGACAGTCCGGGAACAGGCGCACACCCGGGAAGTCGGCTTCTTCCAGCCAGTTCGCAACCGCCACTTCCTTCCGGACATCGGAGAGGAGATCCACGCTCCGAGCGATCCTCACCACCACCGGTGCCGACACGAGGCGATAGAGCGCGTTCTCGCCGAGCCGTATGGGCACCGCCCCGCGGCTGTCGAGTCCGGCGTGCTCGCAGGCCGCGACGAGCGCTCTGTACGCGTCCTGCTGGCAGAAGCCTCGCGTGGTGGGGGTCTCGGTCATGGATCAGCCCTCTCTGCTCGTGTTGCTCGGTGGCGAACTGGTGGCCACGAAACGGCCCTTGCTGGGGATGACGACGATCAGGCCCTCCTGTTGAAGCAGTTCCAGGGCCTTGCGTACCGTGATGCGCGCCGTGCCGAACCTTTCGGCGAGGACAGGTTCACCAGGCAGTCGGACATCAGAAGGGAACTCTCCGGCTTTGATGGCGACGCGGAGTTGGTTGGCCACGTCCTCGTAGCGCGTGGCAGGCTTCGCGCCTTCTGCGGCCTGGCCTTGCACTCTGCGACCGCGACCCATCTGGCTCACGACGAGGCCTTCGCGTTCCAACTCCGCGAGTGCTTGCCGTACGGTGCCGCGAGCGACGCCGTACGTCTGCATGAGCGCCGTCTCGGACGGGATCATCCCGCCCGGCGGATACTCGCCGCTGGCGATCCGCTGGCGGAGATCACTGGCCAACGTGGCGTAGGCGGGCTGAGCTTTGCCGTGAGTCATGAGGCTCCCTTGCCGAGCAACAACGGACTCAAGGCTAGGGCGAGCACGGCTGCGCGGTAATGAGCGCCATCTCGGTGGACAGCGTCCCTTCTTGTCTGCCCTACGGCCAGTCCTGGACTGGCGCAAGCGATCTCGCCGCTCGCGTACCGCGCTGAGCCGCGCGCGGCGTGCGTCGTGTGGCACTGGAGGCAACGCCGTCAACGGGCCTCACCCGAGAGAAGCAGGCGCCAAAGAGGGGATGCTTGAGCCCATCGCCAGGGGCCGGCGTAGGCGACGACGGAGGGAGCGCTTCGGTCGGTGCGGCGGAACAGATACGTACCGCCAGTGCCCAGCAGCTCGTAGGCGACCTCCGAGCACGCACAGGTGTAGTCGAGAACCCGCTGGTGGGTCGAATGATGGTCCTTGAGCCGGTCCCCTATCACCCAGTCAATGGAGATTCTCGGGGCGGTGACTCGCTCTGAGGGGTGGGCGGAGAACCCTGGACATGGCCAGTCATCCATCCGACGACCTGACGCTTTAGCCATTGAGCTGACCTCTCACCTCGCGGTGTGGCAATGTTCCTGCACGTAGATGCTTATGAGCATATGCCTACTAGACCATATGAGGTAGTGGTGTTGTGATGATGATCTACTGTGATCGACTTCGGTTCCGATCGACCAGTGCACCGCCAGCTCGCCGACATCATCCGCGAGGACATCGCAGCGGGGCGACTCAAGGCTGGCCAGGCACTCCCCTCAGAGACTCGACTAATGCAGCAGTACGAGCTCGGCCGCGTCGCCGTACGTCAGGCGCTCGGGGTGCTGCGCGGCGAGGGGCTGATCGTCACCGTGAAGCGTGAAGGCTCCTACGTCCGCCCGCAGGTGCCCGTTGAACGGGTCGCGGTGGAGCGCACAGCAGAGGTGACGGCCCGCATGCCGTCGCCCGACGAGCGGAAGGAACTGGACATCCCCGAGGGCGTTCCGGTGTTCGTCATCAAGCAGCCGCGTAAACGAAACCGAGTCCTGCCAGCGGACCGAACGATCCTCGTTTGGGACATCCCGTCTCAGGGGGACCCTGGCTAAAGCATCGGGGTGCAGCGCATCGCGGCACATATAGAGCAGTCCCAGGTGTACAAGGAGCGCTCTCAGTACAGCTCTGAACGCCACTGCGTGTGGACTATCTCCGCTCGGCTTCGCAAGGCGGGGATCGCAACAACGACGCGCGACATGGGCAAGGGCCCATCCCCGCGCACGCGGGGAGCACTCCTCGTCGTCGAAGTCGCCGTCGTCCTCCGTGGGACCATCCCCGCGTGCGCGGGGGGAACATAGGTACAGCAACTCCGACAGCGCGAGTGTCAAGGGACCTTTTTCGCGTGCCCGGGTAGCGCCCTTGTTGACCGCACTGTGGCCTCCGAGACGGAGTTGCCGCTCCGCGTTCCACGCACTCAATCTTGGATGAGGGGATCAGCTAGTCTGCGCTGGAGCGAGACTAAGGAGACCGCAGCCGTAAGCCTTGGCACGCCCGATGCCGTTGATCATCGCAGCGATAAAGGCAGCCGAGTCGGTGACAACAAGGTGTCCGTCATAGCGGACCGGATCAATGGTGACGCGCCGTTCCGCCCGTCTCTTCCCAACCAGCCTGGGGACCGGATTCGTGGCCACATCGGGCGCGCCCTGCCGACTGGAGGGGATGACGAAGCCATGCTGCTCCCCCTTGCCGATAAGCCATTCAACCTGCTGGGCAGGCCGCCTGAGCGGGACACGCTTCCGTTGCTCCTTGCCGTCCTCGACACGAATGCAGCGAGTCGGGTTGGCCATCAATCGGAACGCGAATTTCCGTCCTGGCGCGATGGCGTCGAGTACGGGCTGCAGGGAGCGAACCTCCGCCGGCCTTAAGAGCAACCCTTCGGGCAGACGGCCCCAATCAGGAGCCGTCTGGCTTTGGACATATTGCACCAAGCCGCCATTCGCGACGGTGTCGAGCCGCCAAAGCACGCCATGCTGGCTGCGGTACGTCGTAGTCGGTGGCAGCTCCGGGTACGCAGACATGATCGTTCTATGCATGTCATGAACGTCAGCGACATCGCGAAGAAAGGCGCGAGACCGCTGGTTGACGGTGAGCTTAGTCAGAAACACAACTTCTCCCCCGCAATAATCAGGTCGTCAGCCAGCGGGACCTCTCCGGTCCGGACGGTGCGCGGCGCGAAACGCCGGTTGCCATCGACAAAGCTGAGGGGATGGTCATGACGGACCTGCGCGTCAGGGATGTCGGGCGGACACTCCACGATGGTGCGGAGCCCAGGCCGGCTCGTCCGCCGTTTCATCGAGGCGCGGGCCTGGGGCGAACTCTCCAGCCACCCGTACCGGGCTAGCACCTCCTCGGCCGTCCGAGATGCTGGCCCTTCTCCTCTTGCAAGGAGCGGCCGAGCTGGGACGTACGCCTTGCGCCCAAAGGACAACCGCCAGTGGGGCCGTTCCACCGCCGCGGCCACTCTGGTCAGCAATCGCCCATCGCCCTCCAACACCACCAAAAAGAGCGCATCGGCTAGGTAGTATCGCCCGCTGACAACTGTGCGATGTCCCGTGCCCTGCGTGGTCGGGACGTTCTGCGTGACGTGGTAGTCGCACTCGACGATGCCCTCGCGGTCGACGCGCACAGCCAGGCGGAGCCGAGCCAGTTCGGCAAGGGCGGCGTCGTTGTTGCGATCGATCCCTAATGCTGCGCACAGCAGGCCCAGGACGCCCGACTTCGTCGGTTCGGTCATCGTGTCGCGGATAATCCCGCGCGACCTGATGCCCCATGACTGCATCGGCGCGTCGAAGCACAGTGCCAGCGACGTAGGACCGTCATGCATCATCCGCCGTTCTCCCCGGCACCGACGAGCACGCCCTTGGTGAAGGCGTCGAGACTTCCGACGACTTGCAGGCCCTCGATGGTGGGGATTTCTCCGGAAACGGACGCGGCCACGGCCGTACGGATCTGTTCACCGCCGTAGAAGCTGCGAAGCTTGCCGTAATGTTCAATGAGACGCCTGGTTGAACTTTCCATGATGTCGTTATCGACGACTGGCTTGAGGAAGGCGTTCGCCAGATTCCATGCGCCGCGTTCACGCACCACGCTCAGCAGGGTGTCGGGCATGGTGCGCGCCGCCATGGAGTTCTGTTTGCCGCTCGGCACAGCATTGATGAACGCCAGGAGCCACGCTCGGGCAGCGCGCTGCAGGAGATCAATGTCGCCTTGCAGGTTCTTCGCCAGTTGGGTCAGATCGACGTTGGCGTATCTGTAGTAGCAGGCGGAGTTGAAGTCGATCGTGCCGAGCATGTCGGCCCCGGACTCGGCATCCTGCTTCAGGTCATCGACTGCGGTGTAGAAGTCGAACTCGGTGGCGACGACGTGCGTCGAGATGGCGTGGGCGACCTGTGAAGCGGCATCGACGTTCAAATCCCTGTTGTCCGCGATCATCCGCCCGAACAGGGCGATGTCTGCGGCTCGACCGGCGTCCAGAATCCGACGAGCCTCAGCCTGAGCAGCCTTGTCCGGCTTGATCTTCGCCTGCTGGGCTCCCGTCTTGGCAGCGGCGAACGCCTGCAAGGAATCCCAGCGTTCCTGGCAGTAGCTGATCAGGTGATCGATCGACTCCTGCCCGACGTACAGGAGATACTCCGTGAGCCCTCGGCCGGGGTCCAGCCCGAAGCCGAGTTGCTGCAAGGCAGCCATTGCTACGCCTCGCGCCTCCTCACGATCCCGTTCCTCCTCAACGAGACCGTCCACCACACTGTCGAGTAGACGCTTGGTTCGAACCCCTACCTCAGAGCTGTCCAGTCCGTACTCATTGAACAGCAGTCGTGCAGCGCGCTTGATGCTCTGGCTGGAGATGCGTCCACGGACATGCCCGCCGAACGTGGCTGTCTTTGGCTGACCCACGTCGTCTCGGTTGAGGTTGCTGACAGGGAAAGACTGGAGCAGGTGCAGCTCGATAATCATTGAGTTGTCTCCGGGGAATCGATGGTGGGCTGGTCCGAGCCCTTCGGCGTCGGCGCCGAAACCGGCATGTAGAACTCCCGAGCCCACATGAGGCGTACCATGCTCGCTTTGTCGCCACGGTGGTCCTTACCGAGCAGGACGATCAGGTCGTCCAGGAGCCGCCCGTAATGGACTGGAAGGTCATGCGCTGAGAGCAGCCTGACTGTCTGGCGCAAGTGGTGGGGCAGGGTCTGCTTATCCTTGGCCAGCAACAGAGACATACGCCGTCCGACTGCAGGGCTTTCCAGCTTCCTCTGCAGCCTCCCGAGAGACGCGCCAAGCGAGCGTGGCCCTCCCCCGCCCCTCCAATTCAACGGGTGCAGCGCAAACAGGCCACCTACAAGCAGCCACGTGTCGACTTCCGAGCTGTCCTGAGGCGGGTCCTGCTGAAACACAATCTCGTACGCCTGATACTGCCTGCCCTCAACAAAGCTGTGGCGCAGTCGCGCGAGCACCCTGCGCGCTTCCGACGCCCTTTGCGGGATATTCGAGCGCAACGCGTTCTCGAGGCCATAGAGGTACTTGATGTACGCGTCCCGCCGTATGGCGAACTGATCAGACATCCAGCTCCTCCGATCCAACGGCATAGGCCTTGATCTGGGCATGGAATAGGCGTTCCGCCTTTCGCATGCGAGACTCGAAGACGGCGTAATGCTTCCCGAGCACGATCATGGTCCGCCCCTCTGCCGGCGACCCGGCGACCCAACGATTCGCCGCCGCCATAGCAATCTCGATAACGTGCCGACCCCATGCTCGAGTAGCGGGCCCTTCCGAGCGACCAGCCGTACGAACCCTGCCCAGATCGATCAAGAGGGCTCCGAATGGCCGGGATAGGCGTGGCCAGTAGCCATGGCCGATGTCCGAGACGGGCTCGTGCCGAAATTCACGACGGTATTCGGCCTGAAACGAACGCAATGCAGAGCCCACCTCGTCAGCAAGAGCGATCGCACAGCCGATCAGCGCACCAAGGCTCTCGTCACGTGCTCGAAGCAGTGGAACAGGTGCGGGAACCTCCTCTTCCAGCCACGTCTCGACGACCGTCGCCTTTGAGTCCAGATGCTGTCCGAAGACACGGAGGGTGTAAACGGCATTTGCAGGCATGTAGTTGCTCCCAGCCAGCTCCGCTATCTGATCGAGAGCAGCGGGACGCTGTCGGTTCGTACCCTCCTCCCAGACGTCGGTCAGAAGGAGCTCGACGCTGTGGCGCCAGATGCCACGCAGGGGATTCAGCCTCACAGGCAGCATGGGGGCGTCCCGCTTGAACCGTCCTTTAGCGTCGGTGGGCCGCCGGAAGGCCGCCATCAACTCCTCATCCGGCAGCTGTGCGTCGAGCCGTGTCCCAGGCGTGATGACTACGCCGTCCACCACCCTGTTGTTGCCTGACCCTGAAGTGGACAACAAAACCCGCCTCGACGGCCAAGTCAGCAGGTCTGTCCAGCCTCGTACAGTGCGCTTGTCCGGTCTCGGCGATGGTCCAGTCTGCTCCTCCCAGACCGGCCTGTCATCGGGGGTGGTCATCCTCGGCTTCTCGTAGTCCGGCAGGTAGACCAGAGTGTTGAGAAGGATGGTCTCCTTGAGGTTCCTGCCCTCCACCAAGACGACTCCGAACCAGTTGCAGGGGGCTCGCTCCGATGACTTGTCCTTCTCGTACGGGGTCTTCATCCCACCTGGATCGAAGGCCTGGAGGGTGACCAGCCACCGGGCCGCCTCATGCGGCGTCAGCACAACCGTGTCCCCGGACGTGGTGTGGTCGAAGAGCGTCACGTTGTTGCCGACCGCGCGGTACGGGACGAGCTTGGCCGCAGTGGCGGGAGTCAGGGACCTCAAGTCGACACACTGCATGAATGGCACTTCCGGGTGGAACAGATCGAACCGATCCCGGTGACGCTCTAGATACTTACGTAGCGGATCAGCGGGGATGTTCTCTGCCTCCCACAGGTCTCGCCAAGCCCTCTCATTGGGCGGACCGTAGGCACGATGAAAGACCGCCAAAACAAGCCGATAGAGAGCCGCCGTCATCGTGGGGGCTTCTGCCGAGATTCGGCGGATCATGTGCGCCTCTGCGATGACGTCTACGAGCCCCTTCGCTGTGGCCCTACCGTCGAGTCCCACTACGGGAATCCAGGGTTGGGTCAGCAAGTCGAACGATGACGATCTGCCAAGCGGAGACTCTTCCTCGGCGTCTTCGAGCAAGAAGCCGAGGTCATCGCGATAACGCAGCGCATGGCCGCCTACTATGCACCGGTCCTCGGCCAGCAGTAGAGCCCTGTGCTTATACAGCCATGGAGATCTCTGGAAGAGAGATGGTACGGGAGTCGCGGCGATCGCTCGTACCACTTCTTCGGGTATATCAGCTGACACGGTCAGTTGGACGGAAGCGGCGAGCAGTAGTCGTAACGCGTCCTCGTTAGGAGAATCAGGCGCGGTCAAATCGACTGGACCGCCGCCAGAGACCGGAACAGGCCGACCATCCTGAGACACCCGGAACAGCACGACCTCGACGAGAGGGACGTCGTCGGAGCGCTCCACTGTGTGTATCACCTGTTTCGCGTTCGGCCTGCGTGCTTGCTGTGCTTGGTCAGCTCTCCGAGATGAGTGACCGCATTGGGGTGCGGCAGATACATCAGCCGAGCATTGCGCTGAGCCACCTGGCGTGCGCGTGTCATCTTCTCTGCCGCGATCTGCCACGACTCCTCCCATCCGGCCGGGCAGGGGATCGCCTCCGCTAGACCGTAGACTGCGTCTACCAGTGCGGGAACCTCATCAGGCAGGTTCAGGAGGGTTCTCTCCCGTAGCAATGCCCAGGTTCGCAGAAGCGTCATCGGCGCGTAGACCGTTTCGAGGTACGGGGGGAACTGAGGTCCATCCTCCGTATCGACCACACCAGTGATCGCCAGAACGAGTTCCCCGCGCGTACCCGTCCTTGTATGGCGGTGAAGTCGGCCGGCTCGTTGGATGAGCCAGTCGATGGGCGCCAGGTCAGTGACCATCGCGTCGAAGTCGAGGTCCAGCCCTTGCTCCAGGACTTGTGTGCTCACGACGATCGCCCGGGGCCGTGATCCGTCCTTGCCGAAGGCGGCTTTCAGTTCGGCTTCGACGGCGCGACGCGTGCCAGTGGCCAACCGGCCGTTAATCATGAACAACCGGGGGCGCGTTTCCGCCGGAAGAGCAGCAACCCGCTCTTCGAGAGCCGCATAGGTGTCAGCAGCCCTACGAACGAGGTTGTGCATGACGACAGCGTTACCACCGTCCGCCACCTGCTCCAGCACCCAGTCAACGACGTCTTCATCCTGAATCCGAGTCAGGCGAAGCGGGCGATTGACGTTGAGTTCGGACACGCCAGCAGCCTCCACCACCGGCTTACCGGCGCCAGCGACCGTGACCCTTGGATAGACCGCGAATGGCTCCAATTTCGGCGCCTCCCGCGGCAGGCATCTCAGCAGACCAGACTGCCAGGCTGCTACTAATTCCTCCCGTCGAGCTGAAGGCAGGGTGGCTGACAGCATCACCACAGACGTCCCTAGCCGACCAAGCCAGGCAAGCAGTCGATCGAGCAGCGTGGACATGTAGGTGTCGTACGCGTGAACCTCGTCGATGACGACAACCTTGTTGGTCAACGCGGCCAGTCGCACGAAAACGTGGCCCGATCGGATGACCGCCTTCAAGGCTTGATCGATCGTTCCAACGCCGACTGGGGCGAGCAAATTCTTCTTCCGGGTGAACCACTCCTGCGCCTGGATATCGGAGTCGTCCTCGTCGTCCCGGCCGACGTCGGTGGGGTTGGCAGCTCGTTCATTCAGGTGATCCGTGGCCGCAGAGTGGACCAGCCGAACACTCATCTCCCGGTCCTGGCCAAGTTGGTGTAGCAGGTCCTCCAGCTCAGTCAGCATCTGGTTGCTCGTCGCTTGGGTTGGCATGCCGACGTACGTGCCCAGGAGGCCAACGCCGTCCATCAGGGCTGCTGCAGCCTGGATTCCCGCTTTGGACTTACCTTCTCCTGTAGGAGCCTCCACGATCACTAGAGTCGATTGGTCGCGGCCGGCCGTTACACGCTCAACGACAGCCTGGACCGGCCGCGGCCGGTCCTTGGGGAACAGTTCGATAAACGAGGTGGGCGGCTCCCAAGAGCGCATCTCAAGCCGTTCCACGGCTTGAGATGCCAGCTCATTTGCTCTCTTGCTGTATTCGAGGAGATTGAGTATCTCGGCGTGAGGGAAGTTTCTGACGTCAGACGCAATCCAATCGCTGATAGTGGTCAGAGCCGCAAGTCCAACAGCGGCGGCGCTGCTCAGGTACACGTCCTGCCACGGCTCTTCTCCGAGAACCGGCATGCCACGCACCGTGATGATCTCGCTAACAAGCTCATCGCGCCAACGTTCCCAGGTCGGGCCGCCGTGATTGTTCACCTCTCGTTGCGCTTGCCGTAGCGCAGTGCCGTCAGGGAAGTATCCGTGGTGCCCGCCGAGCGCGACGGCGACTCCCTCGGCTGTGGCGGAGGGCGCTCCCCAACGGAGGAGGAGGTCCTTCATGTGCATGGCCGTCACTAGGCCATGAGAGGTGTCGATGCGCCGCCCGAGCCCTGCCTTCTTTTGAACCCGCTTCAGATCCGCAGCTGCCGATTCATCGAATCTTGCCAAGGCAAGATCGATTTTGAGGCCCTGAAACGTTGGGCTCTGCTTCCCAAGATCATGAAGGCCGCACAGCGTCGCGATCCAGCTATCGACTTGCCCCAGCGGCTCGAATGCAGCACGTAGCTCGTCCCGACATCTCGGTCCCATGAGCCTTTCCAGCAGCAGCTCAGCTACTGCAGCCGTGTCGAGGATGTGGTGGACGAGAGGACGAACCTGGTCTTTGCCCGCTTTACCCCAGGCCGCCCAGATGGCCGCATTCATCGTACGATCCGATTGAGCAGGTCGACCGCCTTGAGGAAATGTGCTTCGGCGACCACGAACGCGGCGGAGAGCGGCACGAGAGAGCCGCCAGAGCCCTTGAACAGGTTGTTGACCACCAACCACGTAGGTGCACCAGCACAGAGGGCTACGATGGCCGCGACGAACAGGATGATCAGCATTCGTAACTGCTGTACCTGCCGGTCGTCAGAGCTGTTCCCCTTCGATAGCCTGGACATTGCTTCCTCCTGCGACTCTGGTGGGCATGGGAGCTTGGGTGGCCTCCGAGTGCAACGGGGGCCACTCGCATTTCGGGCCTCGCATGGGCCATACCTGGTACAACCGGGCATGATCACTTACCCGCCCGCATCCCCGCAGGAGCGGGGAGATCTCGCCTTCAGCGCCCTCCAAGGGTCCATCTCCAACAGCAGAGATCAGGCGCCAGCACGGCCTTGCGTGGCCGCTAGGCCAGAGCTTACGATCCAAACGCCTCGCGCGCCAGTGGTTCCACAAACCCGCGTCGCTATTGCACCATCCAAGTTGACTCGGCTGGCAATCGAGGGCAGGCGCATCACAACCACACCCGACATGACGGCTCCCTTGAAGGCGGGGAGCCGATCCGCCTGCCGCGGTAAGACACGTGACAATGGGAAGCATGCGGCACGGTCAACGGAGCGCATGTGCCAAATGCGTGCGCATCCTGCCCCCTGCCAGCCAAGTTAAGAGTCCTTGAGCTGGGGAAACGCCCCACACGCCTACCTAACTCCTGATCCGGGTGCCGCAGGTTCGAATCCTGCCGGGGGCACCAGGTTCGACCAGCAGCAAAGCGCCTCTGACCAGCGGAAACGCGAGTCAGGGGCTTTTTGATGTGTCCGGTGGTGTACGGCTGCGGGTGATCGCTTGCGGGTGATCGTGCCAAATACGTGCGCACGACTGACGGCATGCAACACTCTTGCTGAACCCCCTCCACCAACCACTTGTGATCATCACCCTTTCGCAAGCCATCACGGGAGTCCGCAATGTCCGATTCCACGAAAGTGCTCCCCGCGCACGCGGGGGTGATCCCACGCTGCTCGCGTTCGCGCTCGGTCTCGCCTCGTGCTCCCCGCGCACGCAGGGATGGTCCCGCCTCGAAGGAACTGCCCGCGCCTGACTCGCTGTGCTCCCCGCGCACGCGGGGATGGTCCCGGGACCCCGGTGATCGTGGACAACAACATCGCGTGCTCCCCACGCACGCGGGGATGGTCCCGGCAGCATGCTGTTGTTTCCGGTGAAACCACCGTGCTCCCCGCGCACGCGGGGATGGTCCCGTCGTGGCGCCGAAGTTAGAGTTGCCCGACGTGTGCTCCCCACGCACGCGGGGATGGTCCCATCAGGCTGTACGCGTGATCGCCGAACCTGGTGTGCTCCCCGCGCAAGCGGGGATGGTCCCTCAGCGGCGTTGCCCTGGCGAGATACGGCCACGCGCTCCCCGCGCACACGGGGATGGTCCCAGGCCGCGGCGGGCAACCTGGATGGTGCGCACGTGTTCCCCGCGCACGCGGGGATGGTCCCAACAACGACGTGTTCGCAGCGACGATCAACGGGTGCTCCCTGCACACGCGGGGATGGTCCCTGCTTGAGCCACCACTGGTAGGTGGTGCCGTCGTGCTCCCCGCGCACACGGGGATGGTCCCACGAGCAGGAAGTCGAGTACGCCCGGGTCGTCGTGCTCCCCGCGCACACGGGCCAAGGAGGACGCGGTGCCCATCGTGGTGCAGCTGCCGACCGGCCAGGAGCTGACGGCCCGAGCCGCGGCCGACGGCTTCCTTGACGCACTGCCCAACCTCAACACCGTCCGTGCCTACGCCGTCGGCGCCGCTCGCCTGCTACCCCGCCTGCTCAAGGGCCGCACCCGAGGTCCGGTCTTCGTCACCCACCGCTACCCCGGCCCCAGCAAGGTCGTCAGCCCCCACGACGTCTGCCCCGCCACCGGCCTGGCCCGCCTGTCCTACGGTCAGGCCCGCGCGCTGCTCAACGAGCACACCGCGCTCGGAGGCCCCGGCACCGGAGTTCCGCCACTCGGCGTTGACCCCCTGGGCGAAGCCGGCGCTTGCCTGCTGACGCTGATGGCTGAATCCCGGCACAAGAAACCGGAGAAGCTCCGGCGCTACTTCAAGCCCTCATCGGCAGCCATCGCCGAGATCACTAGCCTGCTCGCTCCCCGGAGCACCAGCTGACCTCCCCCGGCTCGCTCAACCAAGATCGCGATTGCGGGTTTGGGCTTACCTTGGTTGCACCCCCGGCCGGGCAGCGACGCCGCCCCGGTGATACATCGAGCGAAGGCTACGGGGCCGGCTGCAGGCAGTGGTGGATCGGCGAGAATGCCTACGTGGGGTGGGGACGTAGCCAGGTCACGCCCCGGGCGGCCTTCAAAGCCTGGAAGGAAAGCCGTGGCCACTGGCTGAACATGGTCAAGCCAGAGCACAAGGAGATGCGCGTCGCCGTGGCATCCGGGAGCGCCGACCCTGATGCCGGGTCGACCCGGCCGGCTCTCACGTACGTACAGATGTTCGGAGGCTGCGAGCAGTGACGCAGCTCGTGCTCTCTGCGCACGCGGGGATGGTCCCTTGTGCACCTGCCCGAGGACCGGCACGAGGGAGTGCTCCCCGCGCACGCGGGGATGGTCCCAGGTCCTCGGTGCTGGCAACTTCCCGGCCGACGTGCTCCTCGCGCACGCGGGACGGGCTTGTCGGCTGCTCCCGGCCAGCCCCCGGATGCGCTCTCTGCGAACGCTGGATGGCCTTGTTTTTCGCCGCTCTGGGTCAGCGCAGTGATCGCATGCTCCCTGGGCACGCGACGAGTCCGTTTGGGCAATCCAGAGTTGACTGCTTGCGAGCGCAGCAACAGCCCGAACAGATTGGCTGTGCCAAATACGTGCGCAACCTCGCCCCGCGTACTCCTGCCCCACCCCTCCGAGCTGGGAAAACATCAGGAACGCTCGCCTGACTCCTAAAGCGGGTGCCGCAGGTTCGAATCCTGCCGGGGGCACTCTTCTCCACCAGGCGTTTTGGCTTCTGACCTGCGGTTTCTTGACCGCAGGTCCTTTGCTTACCAGACCCTAGATAGGCCGCCGAGGGCAGCCATATGCAGCCGTAGGGCCTTGATCAGGGGACATGCGGGGGATGATCTTGAGGTCACTTCCTTAGTCAACTGCAGGCAGGAAGATGTTGAGGCTGCGTTGCTCGCCTCCCTGAACAGGGAGGCTCGCCGCATCGAGAGTTTCGGCTGACAGGGCCGTCGAGGAGCCGGCAGCCAGCCATCGCCAACACATGCCTGAACTCCCCGAGCGTTGCCCGGTATCCCAGTCGCACTACTGATGGAACTGCGTACCGCGAGATGGACCAGTATGGGACCGTCGCGTACGACAGGGAGAGCAAGCAGCTTGGGAAGCTCCAATATGGGAGCGCGACTGCCACAGCTCAACGATATGCGATGTCGAGATTCGCGGAACCCGCAAGCCCAGTTCGCCCTAGTTAACCACCATATAGCAGGGCTTGAGCGTCCTGATGGGGATGTTGGATGCTAAGTGACACCTGGTCGCACCTTGCAAGTACTAACATGACCGGCTCGTGCGCAGGACGGCCAGGAGACGTGGCCCGCACCACCCATCACCGCGCCGACCACGTGGCCCAGATGCAACGTAGAGGATACTCATCCTACGCAAACCGCAGACGCTCAACCTAGCGATCGATCGCCTCTAATAACGGGCACAAGAATGCATGGCCTCGAGGTCCTCGGGCGGAGATTCCGTCTCGGCGCGGTACGCTGCTTCGCCAGATCCGACGCGTATATCTGGCTCACGAAGAATTTGCTCCATGCGCCAGCAAATACGACATTCAACCTGATCCTCGACCAGAGCATCTGCGGCGCACAACAGCCAACTCTCTGCCCGTTGCATCAGGCCGAAATCCCAAGCATCCACGGGCATGGCGTGCAGCATGTGCAACACGGCGAGCCGAGCACAGAGAGTCCCATCGCTACCTTTGGGCACCCATACATCCATTGGGCACAGTCGAGTCAAAGGATGTTCGCGCACACGAACCACCATGACCTTATGCCTATAACCACCAGCGAGCATATGCGACTTATTGTGATCTCCCAACTCTCGCCCCTCATGCCAATAGGCGCCATCATATTCTACGATCAACAGCCATCCATTTTTCAGTTCAAAAGTCATATCAACATCGAACCGACAGCTCTTATTGCTAGCTTCAACGACCTGATTCCGCCTGCCATTTCCGATGACATAGTTCAAAGGGGCAAACAATTCTGCCTCAATCTTGGAGGTCCCCGGATTTGCTTTATCGGCACAGTAGCCGTCTCCGCAGCGGGCTGCGTAGCGGCCTTGCCGTCCGTATCGAGAAGCCATGCAGCGCAGGCTAGCCCACGGCACTGACAATTGAGCCTCCCCAGCTTGAACAGCATCATCAAGCCAGGTAGATGGACTCCTACACAGTCGGGGTTATGATCTTGAAAAGCTCCCTCAAGGAGGCTGACCGTCTTGGGCCTAGCCCGACTTGTTGATCGCGCTGCACCTCAAACGCCGCCACGCGATGCGTGCAAATGAGCGGGTCGGACAGATTCGAATCCTGCACGAGGCACTCACACATGCAGCTCCAGCAGTCCCGAGAGGAACTCTTGCGTCGCTGAATCGACCGAGTACACGGCGGTGCCCATCATGCCGCGAGTCAGCAGCACCTTGTAGGTGTTGCGGATCAACCGGTCCGCCTGTTCGTCGCTGACTCCCCTTCGCATGAGCGCCGGATCCTTGCTGGCGCTGCGAACAGTGACCAACCTGCCGTCGCGGTAGACGAGGTCCGGGCCGAAGATCACACCGTTCCAGTCGTACTCGAAGCCCTGCGCCGTGTAGACGCACCCCACCTGCTCGAAGCCGCCAGCCGCCGAGGCCCACAAGGCACTGGCCGGCGCGTTCCCCACGGCCCTGTCACCCTTGACGTTCCATGGTCGCGCCCAGTCACCGATCCGCACGTCGGCGACCAGGCTGTCATCCCCATTCGGCGCGCTCCAGGGCCAGCAGAACCCGGCTGTCATCCGCGCCGAGTAGCCCGCTTGAAGCCTGGCTCGCAGCGTGGCCTCCAACTCGTACGGAGACTCGGTCAGGGAGACAGCGAAGTGGTCGTCCCCCTTCCACACCTCTGGCGAGTCGCCGTCCAAGCCCAGGAGGCGCAGCACCCACTCCTCGTACTTGCGGCTCCCGCCGCAGCGGAACTGTGCGTCCAGGTCGACCTGGTGCACAGCGAGGCCGAGTGAATCAGCGTAAGTGGTGATGTCGGCGACGCGCCCCATCTCGCCCGGTCGTACCACCTGATGCTCATCCAGCAGGAAGACCGGCACTCTCGCTGCGTTGATCAGCTCATCCAACTGCGGCCGGCCCGTTCGCTGGTCCGATCTCGTGAACCTGTTGGCCGAGGTCTCGCGAATGCGGTGGGCCTCGTCGCAGATCAGGACATCCAACTCGTTGGGCTTGGCGGTCATGAAGTTGTTGAAGTACTTGAACATCGCCTTCAGCCGGGTCGACCCCTTGGCGACGACGCGCCTCATCGTCTCGGTAAAGGAGCGTGAACCGGTGGCATGCAGAGCCGAGTATCCACGGTCGGAGAGCTCACCCAGCAGGGACAGCGCGATGACGCTCTTGCCAGAACCAGGTCCTCCGGTGATGATCACTACCTGCTTCGAATTGCTCGCTCGAGCTTTCTCCACCGCGTGCAGGACTATCTCGTAGGCCAGCCGCTGCTCGGCCAGCAGGACGAACTGATCGCGGTTCTTGATCTCGCCGGCAGCGACCTTGAGTAGTTGCTTGGACGGCCGGATGGAACTGGACAGCAGGCGATCGGCCGCGGCAGCCCCGGGCTCGGGCGCGAACTGCGCCTTGAGGTAGTCGACGAACTGACCGCGACGTGTCTTGCTGAAGAGCCGGGTGCGTTCGTCCTCGACGTGGTCGTAGAGATCGTGGATGTCCGGGTCGCTGGCGTTGTGCAGGTAGGCCACCCCGCGCACGGCGTTCCGGTGCTGGTCCAGGGCTCCGACGAAGTCGGCCAGATATTCGCAGTAGCTCCGCACCTGCACGACTGGATGAAGCTTGGGCCGCGGGCCCATGCCGGACACCAGGACGAGCTCAGCGTCGTCCTCGTACAACTCGGCTTGGCTCCACTGTTTGAGTTCGACGATCAGGTAGGAGTCGGCTCCTGTACGCCGGTCGCGCCCGGCGAGAATGACGTCCGCCCGCTTGCTGGTTAACGGCAGCTGATACTCGATGAGCATCTCGACGCCACCGAGCCCAGCTTCGACCAGATCTCGGGCCAAGATCGGGATGCTTCGGTCCCAGGACCTGCGTTCCCCTCTGCCTGGATTGATGCCTTGGGTGGCGCGCAGGTTCTCGGCGATCACCTCGCTGAGAACACGTTCGGGCACCGACTCAGACACCAACTGGACAAGGCTTTCCGCCGAGTGCCGGAAAACGGCCACGGATCTACCCCCAGGCAGCACGAAAGACTCGTGCGGTATGGGGGCGTGTCCGCTACTGGGGCGGAAGCCCGTCGGGCCGCATCACCGATACGTCAAAGATTAGCGGGATCTTGCCTCGATCCACTCCCTGATAAGCCAACGAAAGCCTCGACTGGAGCAGCCCGCATCACCTCTCCGCAATTCGAGGCGCCGGATCACTTGTTACGGCCCGATGATTCGGAAGGCACTGTCCGAGGTACGCAGCGGGTACAGGACGGACTGTTGTCGACGGGAGGTTCCCACCTAGGGTGTCATCGTGCAGCGCCTTGCCCTCTTCGACCTCGACAGGACGCTCATTGACCTCAACGGCGCGTTCCTGCGGTGGGCCGAGGAGTTCGCTGAGCAACATCGTTTGGAGTCTGAAGACATCTCCTGGCTCACCTCCCTGGATCAGGGCGTACACCCTCACCGAGACGTCTTCTTCACCCAGGTGCGCGAGCACTTCGCGCTGCTGGCACCGGTCGAGGAGCTATGGGCAGGCTACCGTCAGCGGATGCCGTACCTCGTGGAGTGTTACCCCGGTGTCCTGGCGGAGTTGGGTGACCTGCGGGCCGCGGGGTGGCGAGTAGGGATCGTCACAAATGGCATGGCGGACAACCAGCTCGGCAAGCTCCGCCGAACCGGCCTGGCTGACGTGGTCGACGGCTATGCCGTGTCAGGGGTTGAGGGTGTCCGGAAGCCGGATGCTCGTCTCTTCCAGATCGCCGCTCAGCGGTGCGGCGCCAGCCTCACCGAGGGCGGTTGGATGGTGGGCGACAACCTCGTCGCGGACATCGCAGGTGCTCAGGCTGCGGGTCTGCGTGGGATCTGGGTCGATCGAGGTACGTGGCCAGGGCATGAACATCGGGCCGATCACGTGGTGGCGGACGTAGCCGAGGCCATTGCCATCATGCGTGATACGTATCAGCCGGGATAAATGTTGAGCTTATGCCGTATGAGCAGTTCGGCTCGACCGCGCCACGACGGCCCTTTATCGTCATATTGATCCCATAGATAGCCGTCCTCAAGGTCCAAGGATCCAGGATGATGGCGACCCAGGAACAACTCGCCGCTGCGCGACGCACGATCGAGCAGTTACGTGACCAGCACGCCAACGACGTGCGCAAGCTCATCGGCCTGCTCGAAGACGGCGCGATGAAGGGCAAGGCCGCCGACAAACTGCTCAAGGACTGCCAGGACTGGGAGGCAGCCTACCGAGGCTTCTTCAACCGAGCTCTGGCACTGGTCGAGTCTGTACATCCCGATCCCGCCAAGCCAGCAGACCCCTTAGGACTGTGGCCACCACCCCTGAATCTGCCGTGGAAGGCCGGCGGATGAGCCCATCTCCGAACCGGATCGGCATCGACCCAGCCCTGATGACTCAGCTCATCGGCGAGATCAAGCGCCTCAAGCAGGCGTGGCCGGACGCGGATGCGCAGATTGCCAGAGCCCTGAGCTCGATCGGCAGCGGCATGACCGGACCTGGCACACTCAGGGACGTCGCCTTCCAGATCGCCCAGCAGATCCCCGACCTCCAGCGCCGCCTGGACCTCATCATCTCCACCCAGGAGATCGGACTCGACAAGGGCATCGTCTGGGCAGAGGAGACACTCTGGGTGTCGAACTCACCGGCAAGCGGCGCCGCAGCGGCCAAGACCGTAGCCGATCAGCTTCGCAAAGCAGCCAAGGACACTGCTAGCGGTCAGGGGACGCTCTCCAAGGAAACCTTGGATCTGCTGGAGCAGCACCAGCACGATCCCTACTTCGCGGTCGCCTTCGCCAAGGAGATGCCGCCGAAGGAGCTGAAGGCGCTACTGGAACGTCTGTACCTGGCGCACCGAGGATCCTTGGAGGACGACTGGACAAAGCCGTCGTCGTCCTCCGTCATGGACCGTCTGGCACGAGCTCTCAGTGTGACGTTGGGAACGGCCTCGCGCGGAGTTGGCGAGATGAAGCTCCCCAAGACCTATGTCGACGAACTGATTGCTACCGACGACGATCCGATGAGCGGCCGCATGGCCGACGAGCTCCTGCGCTACGGCACCTTCGACGACGCGTTCCTCCGCGAGGTCGCCAACAAGGTCTTCGACAACGCGCAGAAGCCGCCATCCCAGCAGCAGGACATCATCAAGTTCGGGCCCGGCCTTGCAGCCGCTCTGGGGAACAACGCCAGAGTCGCTCAAGACTTCTTCACCGACCCCGCACGTAAGCCCCTGTCCTTCCTGATGCGGGACAACTTCTGGGGCAGCGGCAGCGGTGAACTCGGCCGGGCCATCGAGGCAGCCACGACAAGATTCCGCGACCAAGGCCAACCTCCCGGGACTTCACGAGGGTACAAGTCGGCCTTGATCGCGTCCTGGGCCGTCCACTTCTGGTCAGACCGGCGAGCGCAGGCCAACCTTCCCGATACGCGACAGAGCGCCGCCCGCGTCTTCTCTGCCTACATGGGCGATGTCCATCGAGCTGCTATTACTGGTTTCCCAGAGCCCATGGGCGTAAATCCGCAGCCTGACTCTGACCCGAACCTTCCTGGCAAGCAGCCTTATGGAGCCATGTTCGACGGCGGCGCGGTCAAGACTGTGATGACCTGGGCTTTCAAAGATCCACCCGCACTGAAAATCGCAGTCGAAGGCCATGGCGAGTACAGCACAAAGGTTCTGGATGCCCAAGGAAAGACGATCCGCGAGAGGGTCGACACCGCATTCACCGAATGGCGAAGCACTCATCCGAATGCATCCAAAGACGAGCAGCAGGCATATCGCCAGAAGCTGTTGACCGACAACATGAACAGCAACCCAGGAAAGCTGTTCAACGCGCAGACCAATGCCCTCGGCAAGTCGCTCCACCTCATAGTCGATGCGGGAAATTTGACCAATATCAACGAGGCAGACCAGAAGGACGAGAAAAGCAAGGCATTTAAGGATGGCGTGTCCAGGACGCTCAAGCTGGCACTCACTCCAGCAGGAGACTGGGTCGTCGCCGGCTACGAATTTCTTGAAGGCCCGGTCAGTGACAGTATCAAGCCTGCTGAAGGCAAGGCCGCCCGCAGCAAGGGAGAGGAAACCCTCCGCGAGAGCCAGCGCCTTTTCAAAGACTTAACGGCAAATGTAATGATGCGCTACGGGCTGTTCGGAGACGGATCAACAAAGGGCTCCGCACATCCTCACGCATCCGAGAACTACGCCAAGGGGTCAGAGGGCGACTTCCTCACCAACGACCAGATTATCCCCCGTAGTCAGATGACTTGGCAGCAGCAGTTTGCTTACAATGAGTGGCTTAAGAGCCCTCCGGCCTCTGCCGTCTTCCACGAGATCGACCGAGCTGTCTGGGAGGGGTTCCAGTTGGATGTTCCTCCATATCCGGAGGCAGAGGAATGAGAATTCGGCCGGCTCTAGCCTTATTGACTGTCACCCTCATCACGACAGCAGCGTGTTCATCGCCTTCCCCGGTAGATCGCCGTCCACTCGGCAGCGTGACAACACCGCCTGTGGAATGTGGCTTGCTTTCCAGCCAAGCTATTGGTCGAGCCATTGGATTTAGCAACTTCTACGCGAGTGGCTCCACATCAGCGAACGATTTCTCGCATTGCGTCGTCAGCAAATCGCCGAGCATCCGAGATAAGGCTTCGATGACCGTGGAGCTACATAATCCCTTTCCTTCAACTATGCAGAGTCTGGAAAATGGGAAAGTAAGGGACAGAGGAGTCGCCCTGCCGAACGGTATCGGCCCCGGCTACAGCGCATCAATAGTGGATACAGACGGAAACATCGTTGGAGCCAAGGCCTTCGCCTGGACACAGGACGGCACCAAAGTGCTCGCCATCCAGATCGTCAAAGGAGCACCAGGGCGAGATCACCAAGCGGACGCCATCGAGTTCGCCCGTCAACTCCGTCCCCTTCTCTTGACCTCGACCTCGTAACGACCGCGCTATCCGTGGAGAAGGTGACACGCCCGATTACGGATGAGGAACTCTGAGCGGGCCGGCGGAAAGAGCTCGTCACAGTTCGCGGCGATCAATGGAGCCTCGCGCCTCCTGCTGCTCTCCTGAGGAACCACGGGCCTGGTATCTCTCGGGCGCTGAGGGGGCGTCGCAGGCGTCGTGTGCTGCGTCCTGGGGGCATCTTGGTAACGCGGGCGGGGCACAGTCGAGCCCTGTGATCGGTGACGGTCCCGTGTCCGTTCCGCCTTGTCCTTCGACTGCTTGCGATCTTTCCGCGGCGCCGCCGAGGGCGAAGACGTATCGGGGGCGGGCGTGTGCGTCGCTGGCGAGGTGAGCACGACCGGGCGTTCAGCAAGGCTCGGGCGAGGCGTCGACATCGAGGCGGCCTTCGTCGGAGGCGAGGCGTTGTCATTGCCCCATGCACCCGACCAGGCGCCGAGGCTGGCACAGGCCAGGAGGCCGGCGATGAGCACCGACCAGGTCAGATGATCTCGATTTCGCAGGTGTGATCGCTCAGGTGGGGCAGGGGTCGAATACGTTCGCCAGTCGAGAGAGTCGGACGCGGTGAGGTGCCGGGGCCGATCCGGAAGCGGCAGGCCGTACGGTGGGCGCCGCAGCCGGCGGAGATCTTGGCGTGTGGGGTGGTCTTGATCTTCGCGCATGATCCTCCCTACTCGCTGCCCGTGCCTGTCAGCGTGCCGCAAGGCACCCACATCCAACGGGAACGACTCGGCAAAGACAGCGTTGCAAGACGAACCGGCCCCGGGACGCTCGGGGCCGGAGATGGATGAAGGGCTATTGGTCCAGGGCGTCGTTGATCTTTCCGTTGATCTGCTCTTGCTGGCCGTCCATGCACTTCGCATAGACCCGCAGCAGGACGTCAACGCTGTGTCCGGCCCGCTTGGCGACTTCCGGGGCCGGGACGCCCGCGTTCAACCAGAGCGACACCGCCGCGTGGCGGAGGTCGTACGGCCTGGCCGCCAGCGACGAGGCGACCTGTGCCGGGCTGAGGGCGAGTTTGCGGGCTTCCTGCCAGACGTAGGAGTGTGCCGAACTGGAGTAGGTGCCACCGGTTCCGGTGCTGAAGATCCTCCCGTCCTTTGCGGTGCCGAACTCGGCGACGTGCTCACGGAGCATGGCCACCAGGACGGGCGGGATCGGGATCTCCCGCGTCTCCTTGTTCGCGCGGTGCTTCAGACTGCGCGACTCGTGGGTCTGGCCGGAGTCGGTCCAGCGCTTCGTTGCCTGGGGTCGCGCCTTCTCCAGGACGATCAGACCCCAGCCCGTCTCGGGCAGCGTGCAGTTCGTCAGCCGCAGGTCCGCCGCCTCCTCCGGCCGCAACGCCGCGTAGTAGATGCAGGCGAACAGCGCCTTGAGGCGAGGACCGCGCTTGCGGCCCACCTTGGGCACGGCGTCGAGGAGTTGCCGGGCTTGGGCCGGGTTGACCACGGTACGCGGGTCGACGACCGTGACGGCCTTCGGGGCCGTCCATTTGATCTCGTCCAGCGGGTTGCTGCTGAACACCTTCTCCTCCACCGCGTGCTCCAGCAGGTGATGGAGGATGGCGCGCTTGCGCCGCACCGTGTTAGCTCCTGCTGAGGCGCCGGCGAAGGTGACCGAGATGGCCGCGAGCGCCGTACGAAGGACATGCGGCTCCTTCAACGCGGGCAGCGGGAGGGACGCCCGCTCCAGCCAGCCCAATGCCGCAGTCTGCGCCGTGGTCAGGGCAGGGCGCCTCTTCTCCGGGATGAGCGCGTAGGTCCTCAGGACTTCCCGCAGTTCCTCGGTTGTGGGACGCCGCGGCGCGTCTGTCACCAGGGCAGGAACCAGCGACAGGAGCGCGTAGGCGTCCGTCTCCCGAGTGCGGGCCGCCGACGAATTCCAGCGGCGGAGCACGTACGCCTGGGCGAACTCGAAGAACGTCGGACCGGAGGACGCACGCGCCAGCATCGACACCGGCAATCCGGTGGCGGTGTCGAACTCCTCCCCCGCCTTCGCCGCCTGCCGCAGGTCGGACATGAAGGCGTTGGCCAGGCCCTTGGTCCGGAAGCTCTTCGATTTGGGCTTGCCCGCGACGCGCCAGCGAGCGATGAACAATGGCGTGTCGCGGTCCGTGCGGTGCTGGATCGTGCCGAGCTTCACGTCGTACGTGGCGTTCACACCGTCTCCCGTCGTGAGTCCAGCCAGGTCATGAGGTCGCTCCGCCAGACGCGGAGTTCGAGGTTGGGCAACTGGACGCAGACCGGCGCACGGCCCAGTTCGCGCCAGCGGTAGAAGGTGCGGCGGGAGACTCCGCCGAGTTCGGCGAGCACCTCCGGGACGGTCAGCAGCTCGTCGCGCCTACTCATCGGTCATCACCGCCGGCCCCGGGAGACGGGTGCCGGTGAGTGCAGCCGCGAGAGCCTGCTCTCCGATGGAGAGCCCTTGACCGGCGTACTCCCAATGGGCGATCACAAGGACGGTGTCCTCGTCGAACAGCGGGAGCCGTCCGGTGCTGACCTCCTCGGCACGCATGTGCTCCTCACGCGCGGCGCGGAGGTCGCCGAGAGTGGTGGAGTAGCGGCGGCTCTTGGTGGAGAAGTGGCCGCGGAAGCCGAGCATGTGAGCCCAGTGAACGAGCCTGAGGTCGGCCAGGCCGGAGTGGCTTCCCAAGCGCATGCACGCCGCGATCAGTCGGCGCGCGTGCTCGCGGACGGGCAACTCGTCGAGGTTGTCGAGAGGCTGGACACGCCGGTCCAGGGTGCCGACGCATTCGGCGGCCTTGGTGGCGTACTTGGCGATATAGGCGGCAACGGCCTGCTCAGTAAGATCGCCGTCCATCGTGATGCGGCGGACGTCGAGCTGTGTGCCCCAGCGGAACGTCCGGCTGAGCGGCTCGACCTCCGTAGTGACGACCTCCGCCGCGTGCTGGGCGGCTTCCGCCAGCGCATCGGCGCTCGCCCAGGCCGGTGGCGGCGAGGACGGTCCGTTAGGGCCGTCAAGGCGAATCACCGCGTGGAAGTGGACGACGCCTCGACGCTGGTACTCGGCGACCTTGGCGAAAGAGATCATCACCTGTTCGCGCAGGGCCTTGACGGTCAGACCGTTGAGCCTGGCGAAGCGTCGGCGCAGAGCCAGGGTGAAGCGCCGCCACAGCTCAGGACTGACCGCGTTGAACAGAACGGAGCCGTCGTAGTCGTAGCAGTCGGGGCAGAGCGGCTCCCCGAGCCGTTGATCGTCGGCGCTGTGCCGATCGGTGCAGGACATGACCTGTCCGTGTGAGCACGTCTCGGCGTCGCGGCGGGCGTGGCAGGGCAGGACCTTGCCGTTCTTCTCGCGCCGAGTATGGACCGCTCCAAACGATGGCGCGGTGAGAGTGACGAACAGGCACGGGTGGCTGCCGACGGTCTCGGGCACGCCCTTGCCACCGACGAGGCCGGCGCGGACGAGCTGGTAGGTGTCGGCCCGGTAGACCTCGGCACAGGCCGGGCAGCGGGAGGCGCGGCGGGTCTTGCACGGGACGCGCAGGACGCCGTTGGGTTCGGTGCGGGTGGTGTAGCGGTGCAGGAGGTCGCCGGTGGCCTGGTCGTAGTGTTCGACCTTGCCGCGCAGGTGGATGGGCTGGCGGCAGCCTCCGGTGCGCTTGATCTGGTTGGCCCAGCGGTCGTAGTCGGGTTGGTGGAGCCGGTGGATCATCCCGGCCACAGCGGGAGAGTGGGCAACGTGGGGCAAGATGGGTTCCGTCCTATCCAGTAACGCTGGCGTGGATGGCCCCCGGCCTGGCGGACGTCTTGGCGGATGTGTGGCCAGGCGGGGGGCGCTACGGCGTTATGCGCCGTGGTTGTCGATGCCGCTGCCGTCGCAGTCGGCGCAGGTCTGGTCGTCGGTGAGGCCGGTTCCGTTGCAGGTGCAGCAGCGGAAGTGAGCCAGTGCGGCGTCCATGGTGATCACCGGTTGTCGCGCGGGATGACGCGGACGTAGACGCGGTACTTGCGCGGGTGGGCGCGGTCGGGGAACGCCCTGGACATCGCGGTGACGGTGAAGACCTCGCGCAGGTGGATCATGCCGAGCGTGATCTCCGTGCGGTTTCCTTCGAGGCGGATACGCATGTTGCCGGTCTCCTAAGCGTTGGGCTCGATGCAGCCCTGGTAGCTGCTCTCGGCGTCATGACGGGCACGGGCGGCGGCGGGGATCGCCACAGCGCGGTATGCGACTGGTCCGAAGTGGACCGAGGTTGCGTAGTGGCCGTACGGGGAGTTCTCGGACTCGATGCGGGAGCCGAGGAGTGCGGCGATCCGGTCGATCTCGGCGCATTGGTCCTCGTCCTTGCCGCTGTCCGGGAAGTAGCGAAGGGTGAGGCCGGACGAGACGGGCACGTCCGGGTGGGCTACCAGGAAGATGGCCAGGTTGAGCAGGCCGTTGATGAGGGCTCTGCGGTGGTCTTGCATGGGTCTCCTTCAGGCGTTTTCTGGTGTGCTCCGCAGGGTGCGGAGCAGGTCCGAGGCGAGTTGGTTGGACACGCCCAGGCGGGTGCGGAGCAGGTCGCGAGTGATGGGCTTGCCGTGCTTGGCGTGGTGTTCGGTGGCGACGCGGCGGGCGAAGTCGATCAGCTGCGGGTCGGGCGCGGGTCCGTCGTCCTGGCCGTCCTCGTCGGCGGGGACGAGGGCAGGACGGTCCGCAGGTGGGACGGCTTGCGTCCGGTCCGGGACGGACGGGGACGCCGTCGCCCAGGACGAGGACGTCTGCGGGACGTCCCTGGACGGTTCGGTACGGGTGGCGGTGGCGCGGCGTTCGAGCATGGAGACCGCGACCAGGAAGGCGCCCGCCGGGGTGGCGGCGGTGATCCAGCCCCAGACGGTCGGGGCGGCTTGTTGCAAGTTGGCGGCCAGCGAGAGGACGATGCCGCCGGTCAGGACGAGGACGGGCCAGGAGACCAGGCCACGCCGTACTTTGCCGGTCTTCCTGTCGTGCTGGCGTTCGCGGGCGGCCATGACGCAGGTCAGGTCGATACAGATGGCGATGGCCCAGGCCATCCAGCCTTGCTGGCCGTTCTCGGTGGCGGTGTCGCGGATGTGGGTGAAGGAGCCGGCGCCCGCGATGGCAGCCAGGATGAGGACGGGTCCGGTGTCGAGCAGCCAGGCGGCGAAGCGGCGCATCTCGTTCCTCCTCTCGATCGGTCAGGCGGTCTGCGAGTCCGGCGTCTGGTGAGGCTGTGCCGCCATGACCTCGTCCCAGGACGGCGCGAGGCCGGCGTGGGAGCGGGCGGCGTGTTCGGCGGCGAGTTCACTGACGTAGAAGGAGCGGGCGCGGTACCACTGGCCGTCCTGTGAGGCGACGATGGCGACGCCAGGTGTCTCAGCGGCGATGGCGCGAGCCGAGTCGAGGGCGGCGGGGTCGAGGTCGCCGAGGGTCATGGTGGCGGTCTCGGGATCGTTGACCCGGTGGCAGATCCGTCCGGAGCACTGGGCCCGGAGCGCGGTGACCCCGGGGCCGAGGTCTGAGCCGATGCGCTGCCCGCAGCAGAACAGGTAGATGCCGAACGCCCGCCCGAGCTGCGCCACCCGCAGCAGCGCGGTCGAGGTCTTGGCGATCTCGTCCTTCTCCGCCTTGTCTGCCATCAGGTAGAGCTCGGCGAGCTCGTCGACCAGGACCACGACTGGTATTGGGCGCATGCCTGGCGGGAGCTGCCAGATATTGCGCGCCGAGGCCATCCGGCACACGCCCATCCGATCCATCATGAGCGCCACCAGGTCATCCAGCAGCCCACCGCACTCGGCTCGGGTGGTGGCCAGAGCGGACAGCCGCGGCGCGTACGGAGTGAACTCCACCCCGCCCTTGAGGTCGAAGCCGACCAACGCCACCGGCTGCGGTGCCAGGCCAACGATGAGCGCGTTGGCGAGGTTGGACTTGCCGGACTGCGTGGCCCCCGCGTTGATCCAGTGCGGGACGGTCTTGAAGTCGACGACCCACGGCCCGCCCGTCTCCAGCCGTCCCACGGTGACCTTGAGCAGTTCGGTGGAAGGTGGGAGTTCGTCGACCTTGACCAGCGGGTCACGCATGGTCGCGGCCAGGCGTACCCGTCCCGGCTTGTCGGACGAGACGCGCACGGCGTGCACGCCCCAGGAGTGCGCCAGTCGTTCGGCGACGTCGGCATAGTCGGCCGGGATCTGCCCTTCCAGGGTGTGCAGAGTGACGCGCCACCCATGCCGGGTGGGCATGGGCAGCCACATGAACGGTGCGGTGTCCACGGCGATGCGCTGAAAGCGGCGCCTGACCCGGACGACACCGGTCGAGGCCACCAGGCCCGGCACGGTGGTGAACCAGAAGCGCTGCCGCTTCTTGGTCAGGCCGCAGCCGAGGGCGACCTTGCGCCAACTAGTTCGCACGCTGATCGCGGTCAGCGGGAAGCCGATCACGAGCCAGAAGGAGCGGTAGTGCCAGCGGCGCCAGGCCCAGAGCCCGGCCGCGACGGCGGCCAGGACTCCGAGCACCGTGTAGAGCTGGTCAGACACTGGTGGCCTCCTGCTGCGGGAGCAGGGCGGTGGCCCGGTAGGAGATGCCCCAGCGTCCGGCGATCTCCCAGACGTAGCCGAGCAGGCCGACGGCGTTGACCTGGTCTCCGGCGGTGATGGGCGGTTCGCCGGTGATGCCGATCTTGACGAGTTCGATCCGGCCGAACTCGTCTTCCACGGAGACAGTGACCTCGTAGACGGTGTTGCCGTTCTTGTCGGTCTTGATCTCGCCGGTGTCGCGGTTGAGCACGCGAGGACGCGGGGCCTTCACGCAGGTGATGGTGAGCTTGCTGGTGTCCACAGGAATGGGGACGGTGCGCATGGTGTGCTTCTTTCGTTCGTTCGGACTCTTGGAATACATAGAACGCTTAGGATTCTAAGTTGTCAAGGGCTTCCACGAAGACTTGGTTGGCATGTCGTGCGGGCTGTGCTGAACTGGAGGGGCACGCAACCCTCGTGGAAGGCACCGGATGGTCGAGAAGACCGGTCGCCCCGGCTACCTCCAGATAGCCGACGACCTTCGTACGCAGATTAGGACGGGCTCACTCGCACCCGGTGCTGCGCTGCCCTCGACCGCCCAACTGTGCCAGCGTTACGACGTGTCCGCCAGCGTGGTCAAAGCGGCCATCAGCGTGCTTCGCACCGAGGCCCTGATCGTCGGACAGCAGGGCAAGGGCGTGTTCGTCCGCGAGGACGCCGCAGCGTCTGCCGAGGCGCCGGCCTCGTCGGAGGTCATGGAGCAGCTCGCTCAGATGCGGAGCACTCTGGCGACTCTCGGCGAGCGGATCGCAGATCTGGAGAAGGCCGTGTTCCAAGGACCGCAGCGATCTCGCTGACCCGGCAGGCCAACTCCTCCATTTCCGACCGAATAGCCTGAAGTTCGTTGATGATCCGCTGATTTTCGGTCACTCCCGGCACCCCTTTTCTAATCGGTCACTATCCCGGCGGGGATGCCGTTAGTTCATCGCGTCTTGACGCTGGTGAGTATCACGAAGCGTTAGCTAAGCTTCTTCATTGCTGCCTGCACGGCGGTTACACATGCGCTTACACATTGCGCTCCCCTCAAAGTGCGCAAAAAGGATGCGATGAAGACATTTCACCGCCCCGGATGGCGACCTCTAATCCTGCGCCAGCACCGCGAAGCACACGGGCTCACCCTCGAAGCTGCAGGTAACCAGCTTCGCCAGGTCGCCCGCCGACACGGCCTGAGCGCCCCAGCCGCGAATTTCCAGACACTCTGGGCACACGAACAAGGATCGGTATATCCCGGTCCTCACTACCGAAGAGCGTACTGTCTCCTATACCAGACAAACGAAACCACGCTGGGTTTCCGGCTACCGCTCCCCGGTGAAATATCCGAAGTGGAAAATTCCATCTCGGATTTGCCTCAACCCACCGACCCCGCCACTGACAACGCCGCCGCCCAGGTGATCGAGAACACGCTGCTCAAAGTCGCAGGCACCCCGTCCAACGCCGAACAGAACGCACTTCTCAGCCGCGTCGTGGACGCCTGGCGCCGCCGCCACGGGCAGGGCAGCCCCAAGCCCATCCTCACCCTCGTCGGCGGCTACGCCGGATCCGGCAAGACCGAGTTCTCCCGCTTTCTGTCCGACATCACCGGCTGGGCCTTTCTGGACAAGGACTCCCTGACTCGCGCCATGGTCGAACGCCTGCTCATCTCCCTCGGAGGCGACCCCCATGACCGGCACACCGAGCTCTACCTGAGCGAGGTCCGCCCCCTGGAGTACCGATGCCTGATGGAAACCGCGTTCGACAACCTCAAGGTCGGAACCTCGGCGATCCTGTCGGCGCCGTTCATCGCCGAACTCGCCGACCCTGACTGGGTATGCCGCCTGACCAACCGGTGCGCGGCCAGGGGCATCGACGTGGCGGTGGTGTGGGTGCGCTGCGACGCCGAATCCATGCACGAGTACATCGAGTTCCGCGGAGCCGCCCGCGACGCTTGGAAGCTCAACAACTGGGAGTCGTACGTCAGCGGCCTCAACACGGAAAGCAGCCCATCCACAGCGCACATCACCGTGGACAACCGGCTCGGCGCCGCGATCAGCCTGGCGGACCAGACCCGTGAAACGCTGAAACGGATCCTCACATGATGGGCGTCGTGCTGTACGGACCGCCTGCCAGTGGCAAGAGCACCACCACCATTGCCCTCACTGAGGTCGACCCACGGTTCATGCTGGTGCGCAAACTCAAGGCGGGGAACCGGCGCGGCACCGAATACGACTTCGTCAGCGCGGAGGAACTGGCCAGACTGCGGGCCGAGGGACGGCTGATAGTCGAGTCCCAGCGCTACGGCAACACGTATGCCATCGACCGCAACCAGGTCGACCAGTTCACCGCCACCGGTCAAGTGCCGGTCGTTCATCTGGGCGACATCTCCAGTATCCGCCGGCTGGTGCAGGCCGCCCCGTGGCTCGTCGTCCTGCTCTGGATTCCGCGCGAAGTATGCGAGCAGCGTTCCCGAGAGCGCGGGGACCACGACACCACCCATCGGCTCCAGGCATGGGACGAAGCCCTCGCCGATTTGCGTGCCAGCGGCAACGGCCTGTTCGCCCATCGGGTCCGTACTGACCAGGTCACTCCAGAGGAGATCGCCCAGCAGACGGCCGACGCGTTCTTTGGGCAACAGGTGATGCCGGGGAGTCACCAGGCCTGACCGGTCAGAATCTGCAACCACAGCTCCCGAGCAACCCGCGCTTGCATCCACGTACTCTCTTGGACCTTCGTAGGGTCCTCCGCGGTGAACTTCCGGACGAACCACAAGCCGGCCGCCGTACAGAGCTCGAACATCGGGTACGTGCACATGCACGTGTGCTCGCGAACCCGCAGCAGATCGGCACGGCGCAGGGCCTGGACCCAGTCCACCCGGACGGCTTCCGCGTGAGGGGCGCGCACATGCAGGCCGTGATAGTCGAAGTGCGAGGCCGGACGGCTCACGACCTCACCACCATCCGGGCCTGATCCTCCAGCAGTGAAACGAGCGTGTCCACATCGTCCGCGCTCACCGTCTGCCGCAGCCCCTCGTAGATGTCAACGTTCCGGAGGTGGACACCGCGCAGGGTCGCGTAGAACACGCCTGCGTCACTACAGAAGATCGACCAGGCAGGGAACTCGGCGCGAAGTGCATCGATGTCGTAGCCAGGTGTTGCCATACGGGCAGCGTAGAAGCTGCTTGGCAAGCCTGTCTACCCCTATGGGTCCCACGGGATAGCTAGGGCTAGCGATAGGTCCATATAGGCGACTGAAGACCCGTGGTGCCCCCTTTCTACCCTTGGTGTTCGTGATTGACTTCGAGCCGGACCGCCCTCGCTGGCAGCAGATCGCCGACGTGCTCCGCACCCGCATCGGCGATGGCGAATACCCGCCAAAGTACCTCGTCTCGGAAGTTCGCCTCGTCCAGGAGTTCGGCGTAGCCCGCGACACCATCCGCAAGGCAATCCGCCAACTGCGCGAAGAGGGTCTGATCTACACCGTGCCGAACCTCGGCAGCTTCGTCAGCCCGCCGACCGACGGCGAACCTGTCGAAAGCTGAACACCGCAACTCACCGTCGATAGGCTTCCGTAGCGTGAGCAGGCGGATCGACTACCAGGACGACCCGAACGCGCCCGAGCCGAACAGCCTCGTACCGTCCGTCAACGTCGTTGTCACCAACGAGACCGGCGACCTTCTCCTGATCCGCCGTACCGACAACGGCAACTGGGCCCTCCCCGGCGGGGCAATCGATCTGGGCGAGTCCATCCCAGCGGCTGCCATACGGGAGACGAGGGAGGAGACAGGGATCACGTGCGAGATCACCGGCATCGTGGGCACCTACAGCGATCCCAAGCACGTCATCCTCTACACCAGCAACGGCGAGGTCCGGCAGGAGTTCTCCATCGTGCTCACCGCCTGCGCCATCACCGGCATCGTGGGCACCTACAGCGATCCCAAGCACGTCATCCTCTACACCAGCAACGGCGAGGTCCGGCAGGAGTTCTCCATCGTGCTCACCG
>NZ_JBSFTC010000054.1:0-375 GCF_053590415.1 Nonomuraea sp. NPDC003201 | reverse complement strand
CGCCTGCGCCATCAGCGGCCAGTTGACTCCGAGCGTCGAGTCTTCGGAAGCGCGCTGGGTGCCGCGGAAGGAGCTCAACAACTACGACATGCACCGCTCGATGCGCATGAGGGTCAGCCACTTCCTCCAGGCCGGCTGCCCATACATCGGCTAAGCCGGCCCCGACCAGGGCTGCGGACATCAAACGCCATGGAAGCGACAGCCAAGACGGCAAGCAGCGGCTCAGAAGCATGCCTTCAACACGACGGACACGACGGCCCAATGGATGAGAACTTTCTCTACGCCTTCAAGGCGTGCCGCCTGCGGCGCCCCGCCGCGCGTCGGGCGGTCGCTGCCCGCGCTGCGGCTCTTCGGCCGGTCGCGGGCAGCGCCGCC
>NZ_JBSFTC010000053.1:0-51071 GCF_053590415.1 Nonomuraea sp. NPDC003201 | reverse complement strand
GCCGGCCGCCGCCGTGGCCGCGGCGCCCGCCGCGTTGGCGACGCCGGCCGCCCTGATGATCGGCTCGGCCTTGCGCAGCCCCCAGCGGCCGATCCTGGCCGAGGCGACCGGCGGCAGCGCGCCCGCGGACCGCTCGAGGACCGACGAGCTCGCCGCCTCGCCCAGCATGCGGGTGGTGACCGTGTGGCCGTTCATCGAGGCGAACAGGTGCTGGAACGGCCTGCGGTAGAAGAACACCGCGATCGTCAGCAGGGCCATGAACAGCACCTGCAGACCCCATGGCATGGCCGTGGAGATGATCAGCGCGTACCCGTAGACGAGGACGCTCAGCACGAGCGTGAGCACGGCCTGCCTGAGCAGCGTGCCGACGAGCATCTCCACCCAGCGCATGGCGACGATCCGGCCGCTGCCCGGATGGACGCCGATCAGCAGGAACACGGGCCCGAGGATCAGCAGCAGCAGGAAGCCCACCTTCAGCACCAGCAGCGAGACCGCCACCAGGAAGATGAGCAGGCCGGCCACGATCGCCGCGATGAACGCGCCGACCGCCACGCCGAGCCGGTTGGACCAGTCGCGGCCGGAGAAGACGGTGTAGACGGGGTCGTTCTTGAGCTTGTCGGCCAGCGAGGCGTACTCCGACTGGCGGGCGCCCACGTCGGGCGCCGGTTGACCGGCCACGGCCCGCGGGACCGACTGCATCTCCAGCACCTTGCGGCCCCAGTCGCGCACGATCGGCTGCTGCGGGTCGGCGGTGCCGAACAGGCCCACCAGCCACGGCTTGCAGACCAGCGTGGACCACAGCGCGTCGGCGTTCTGGTCGACGCCCGGCGTGCCGGTCTGGGCGTAGCCGCCGGCCTGGACCTTCGCGTCGGCGCCGCCGGGCGGCGGCAGGCAGGAGGCGCCGCCCGCGCCCGGCAGGCCGGCGAAGGCCGAGTTGACGACCTCGCCGGTCTTGTCGGTCACGACCTTGCCCAGGCCCGTGAAGTCGCCGGGACGGCTGAGGAACCAGACCGCCACGGTGACCGCGAGCACCATCCAGATCACGCCCTCGGCGGTCGTGGTGGCGCGCTTGCGGATCAGCCCGTACCAGGCCAGCCAGATGGCGCCGAGGATGACGATCGGCTGGAGGAAGGGCCAGTACATGGCCTTGGAGAGGTTCGTGATGATGTCGTCGACCACGTCCTTGATCGCCTGGAGCGGTCCCTCCGTCGCCGCCGCCTGGTACGTGGTGATCGTCAGCCGGTCGATGGCCTTGGCCGCGGTGAAGATGCCGTTGGCCCACATGTTGCCGAGCACGGCCACGTAGTCGGAGCAGCCCAGGTCGTGGGTGTGCCAGAACTGGCCGCTCATGCCGAACTGGGAGTAGTTGGTGGTCGGCGTCTGCGGCTGGCCTTCGACGGCCGGCGCCTGGATCAGGCCGTCGGTGCCGCCGCCGACCATCTCCGGGTTGAGCGGGCCCGACAGGTCACAGGGCGCCGCGGCGGCCGGGGCCGACAGCCCGCCCACCACGATCGGCATCACGAGAATGCTCGTGATGAGCGCCAGTGCCAGTGCGAGCCGTCGAGACAGCCGGATCTTCATGACCGTACCTCCTGCGCCCTGCCCACGCCCCCCTGAAGATCATCATGCCCGTTGCCGTCGGGTTTGTCGTGCGTCGGGTTCGTGTCGAGCCAACGGAGAAGATCCTCGGAGATCAGGTCTACTCCGATGCGCCCCGCCCTGCCATCCAGATCGCGGAATACGCATTCGCCGTTGCCGAGCGAGCGCAGCACGGCCTTGTGCTCCTCCGACGGCTCCACCCCGAGCAGGGACATGACGTGGTCCACCTCCACCCGTTCGGTGGACCTGAACGCGAAGACGGACGACAGGCAGTTGGTCACCTGCTCGTTGAGCAGGTCGCCCGCGTTCTGCGAGACCAGCACGAGGGCGGTGTTGCGGGAGCGACCCATCCGGCTGACCTCGGGCACCAGCTTGGCGCCCTCTGGCGTGGAGGTGATCGCCCACGCCTCGTCCAGGAAGATCGCCTTGGGGGCGCGCCGGTCGAGGCCGTTCATCAGCCTGCGCGCGAACTGGGAGACCAGGTAGAGCAGCGCCACCGACAGCCGCTGCTCGTAGGAGTAGTCGTCCCTGGTCGTGGCCACGTCGGGCAGCGTCAGCCCGCCCAGCGTGAACACGGTCGTCCAGCCCTCGCTGTCGATCTGGTCACCGCCCGAGGGGTCGAAACAGAGCCTGGCCAGGTGCATCTCCGACATGGAGCGCAGCACCGCGCCCAGGTTCTTCGAGGCGGGGTCGTCGGCCTGCTCCAGGAAGTCGACGACCTTGCCCAGCGACGGGTCGGGCGCGTTGGAGACCGCGGCCACCGCCTGGATCATGGCCGACTCGCGCTCCTCCGACATGCGGGGCAGCAACAGCCTCAGCGTCTCGGTGGCCATGGTCTTCTTCGCCGCGATGTCGTCGCCGAACGAGAACGGGTCGAGCAGCCCCGGCGCCGCCGACCCCAGCGGGATGATGCGGGCCTTGCGGCCCCGCTTCTCCAGCAGCCGCACCAGCGACTCGGCGTCGCCCTTCGGGTCGATCACCGCGACCGTCACGCCCCTGAGCGCCATCTGGTAGATCATCAGCAGCGCGAGCGTGGTCTTGCCGCCGCCGGGCTCGCCGGTGATCGCGATGGCGGTCGGCCGGTTGCGGGTGGCCGCCAGCAGCGGGTCGAAGTGCACGATGCTGCGGGCCCTGCCGACGGTCTCGCCGATGTACGGGCCGAGCCAGCCCTCGGTGCCGTCGCCCAGCCGGTCGCCGAGGTCGACGGTCGCGGTGGCCATGCCGCCCGCGATGGTGCGCAGGGGCTGCCGCTGCGCGTAGGCGTTGACGCGTACCTTCTCGCCCGGCAGCGTCTCGCAGAACAGCGAGAACTGGTCGCCGGTCGAGTTGACCACGTCGATGCCCATGTCGCGGTAGTGCTCGACGACCGCCTCGACGCGCTGCACGCACATGTCCTCGGTGGGGGCCGACACGATCAGGCGGTGCCAGCCGTACACGAAGGGCAGCCGTTCCTTCGTGATGCCGTGCTCCAGCATGCGGGCCGCGTCGATCTGCTCGGCCAGCGCCAGCGGCGCCTCCGCGCCGGCCTCGCGGATGTGGTGGTCCATGTCGCGGGCGTGCGCGAGCTTGCGCGCGACGTCCTTGGACGCCTTGACCGGCGGGATCAGCCGCATGCGCGACGAGATCTCCACGGGGAAGGCGAGCTGGTCCGCGAAGTGCATCCACGGCTCGCCGTCCGGGAACGGCATGAGGTCGGGGAACCTCGCGAACGACAGGTAGGCCACGTACGAGTCGCCCTGCGGCTGCACGATGCGCAGCAGCGACCTGCCGTTGTGGATCTCCCCCTCGACCAGCGACTCGATCTCGCCCTTGCCCCAGCGCCGCTTCGGGCTGGCCGACGGCGGCGGGTCGCCGAGCGCGCCGGAGGCCGCGTGCTGGAACAGCCACGCCACCTCGACGGAGGTGGCGTGCCTGGCGTACAGGGCGCTCGACGTGAGCGCCCTGCCGAGGCGTTCGGCCTGCTCGGTCCAGCGCCCGATCTCGCTGTCCGGGACGTGGTCGTCCTCCATGCCGAGCGCCTTCTCGGTCTTCTGGTAGAAGCCGAAGAGCTGGGACAGCACGCCGGCGCCGAGCTGCTTGCCGCGCGGGCCGAGCCGCACGCCGAGGAAGACCTCCTTGGACCAGAAGTCCTTCGCCCAGACGTGCCGGTACATCTCCTCCAGGTAGTCGCGCCAGCCGGGCCCCTCGTCGGAGGTGGCGTTGAGCGCCATGGCCCACTCGGCGGCGGGGTACGTGCGGTGCGCGACCCTCAGGTGGACCTCGGCGTCGGGCATCCTGATCGCGGCCAGCGCGATCGTGATGTTGGTGGCCAGGGCCTCGCGTTCGTCGGGTGTGACGAACTCGTAGCTGACCGTCGGAAGGCGGAAGTACGCCCATGCGGAGGTGTCCGTGAGCAGGATGCGGTCGTCGAAATACCGGACCGCCAGGCGCTGGTGCGCTCGTGCCGCCCTGCTCATGCCGCCCCCTCGGCGCATGAACGGGCCAGACCTGCTCGCTTGTTCACTTATCGCTCACCGATTCTCGTGCCCGGGGGGTCACTCGCCAACTCCTCTTCGCTCGGTCGGACGGTCTGTGCCTGTGCCGCGAAGCCCGCGATCACAACGCCGGCGAGGGCGAGATAGGCCCGTTTGCCGGCCGTGCGCAACTGCCCCGGGTCGACGACCTCCGCGCCCTCGGGCGCCAGACCGTCCTCCCAGGGGACCCTGACGATGGCCCGGCACCTGCCTCTGGCCACCGACTCCGCCTGCTCGACGTCGGCCATCGAACGCCTGCTCACGCCGTTGACCACCATGACCGCACGCCTGCGCAGCTCCGCGCAGCCGTGCCCGTCGAGCCACTCGTACGTCATCGCCACCGCCTCCGACGCCTCCTCGCTCGCGGGGACCACCAGGACGAGCTGGTCCGCGTACGGCAGGAGCCTGGCCGCCAGCGCGGCGGCCGGGTCGATGACGGCGAGCTTGTAGTGGCGGTCCAGCAGGCGCATGGACTCGCCCAACCGATGGTCGGAGAAGAACGACCGGTCCGCCAGCCGCTGCTCGGCGCCCGCGTCGCTGTCCGCGCTGATCACCTCGAGCCCCGAGGCGGTCCTCGTGGTGTACCCACGCATGGTGAGATACCCGCTGACGCGGTCGAGCCCGGACAGCAGCGAGGTGAGAGTTTCGGGCGTCTCCGGCTGGATCTTGCTCGTCAGGGTGCCGCCGCCGGTGTTGGCGTCGACGGCCACGACCCTGTCGTCGCGGTATCTGGCGAAGGTGTGGCCCAGCATGAGCGCCGTCGTGCTCTGACCTGCGCCACCGGTGCAGCCCAGGACCACGATCCTGCGGCTGCCGCCGAACACGCCCCTGGCCCTGGCCTCGTCGATCTCGGACCCGTCGGTCCTGACGCCGCCTCCGCCGACGACCACCTGCGCGATCCTCCGCCACCCGCCGGAGTCCCGCCCCACCACGGACTCGACCCGCCGCACCCGGCCTTCACCTGGGCGGGGGACGGGCACGGGAGCGACGAACTCGCCCCCACGCTCCTGCGACACCCCCACACCCCGACCGTCACCGGCACTCGCCGCGCCCCGGCCATCACCGGCACTCGACGTACCCCGGCCATCGCGGACGCTCGCCGCCATACCCCGGTCGTCCTCGACGCTTGCCGCCGCACCCCGGCCATCGCCGGCCTTCGCCGCGCTCCGGGAGTCACCGGCATTCGCCGCCGTAACCCGACCGTCCTCGGCGCTCGCCGCCACCCGCCGATCACCGGCCGCCGGACCGCGTGCGTCGGGCACGCCCACACCCCGGTCGCTGCGCGTGCCGGGGAAGGACCCGCTCCGGTCGCCACGTGTGCCAGGGATCGCCGCACCTCGGTCGCCACGCGTGCCGGGCACGCCCGCGCCGGGCGCATCGCCCTTCGCCGCGAGCCGCCGCACCGTCGACCGCTCGGGCCGCTCAGCCGTCGACCGCTCGGGCCGCTCAGCGGTGGGCCGCTCAGCCGTGGGCCGCTCGGGCCGGTCATCGGCCGCACCCGGCTCCTGCGCATCGGGCTCCTGTGCATCGGGCTCCTGCGTATCGGCACCGCCGGGCACTTCGGTGGCCCGCTGTGCGACGCCCCGCTCCGACTCCTCAGGCACGACCGCACCCGGCGCATCGCTCTTCGGCGTGGCAATCCGCGCACTTGGCGCACTTACGCTGTCGCGCATCTCGGCAGCATCGCCAGCCGTGACGTCGCCGGCCTTCTCCCGTGCGTCGGCCTTCTTCGGCGCGTCGCCCTTCGGCCCGTCGTCCGCCGTACCCGGCGCGTCCACGCCACCGTGCGCATCCGTGACCTCGGCCACCGACTGCGGCACGCGGACGTCCTGGCCGTCACCGACCGCGCCCGGGATGTCGCCCGATGCGTCGGGCGCGTCGACCGTCCTGCCCGACGCGCCTGGCGTTCCAGCCGTCTTGCTCGGACCCGAAGTTCCGGCCGTCGTGCTCGGCGAGTCGACCGTCATGCTTGGCGCGCCCGGCGCGTCGGCTGTCGTGCTCGGACCCGAAGCTCCGGCCGTCGTGCTCGGCGAGTCGAACGTCGTGCTCAGCGCATCCGGCGCGTCGGCCGTCGTGCTGGGCTCATCGCTCGGTGCACCCGGCGTGTCGGCCCTTGTGATGGGCGCCGTGTCCTGCTGGGGCGGGGCGGTGGATGTGGTGTCGGGGGACTCTGTGCCGGGCCTGGTGGCGGCGGGCCGGGGCAACGGCTTGGCGTCGGGGTTGAGCGGCGGCCAGACGCGCTGCGGGCCGGACAGCACCAGCGACGGGCCCAGCCGCGGCGGCTGCCCCTTCCGGTGCTGGTCCCGCGCGACCTCGTCCTCACGCTGTTCCCCGCGCCTTTCCTCGCGGCCTTCCCCACGTCCTTCCTCGCGGCCCTCCCCGCGTCGTTCCTCGCGACCTTCCCCGTGTCGTTCCTCGCGTCGTTCCTCGCGTCGTTCCTCGTCCCGCTCCCGGTCCCGCCGCTCGCCCTCCGCGGGGCCCGAAGGTTCGGCGGGGGCGTCGGCGCTCGCCGCGAGCCGGCGCAACCGCCGCAGCGCCTCGGTGTCGATGGGCTTCCCCGCGGCGGGCTTGTGGGTCTCCGTCTCGCTGACCGCCCCGGCCGCCTCGCGGTCGGTCCGCGACTCGTCGGGCGATCCGGAGGCGAGCCCCTGTACGTCCCCGTTCCGGCCCGCGGCCTCCTGGCCCCGGACCCCGGCCGCGGCTTGGCGGCCCCGCGTCTCGACAGCGGGCTCCTGGACCCCGACGTCGGCCAGAGCGGCGGTGGCCTCCCCCCGCCCCGCGCGTTCACGGGCGGCGGCATCCCTCGCGTCCCCACGATCCCAAGCCACAGCCTCCCGGGCGTTCCCGCGATCCCGAGTCGCAACATCCCGGGCGTCCTCACGATCCCAAGCCGCAATATCCCTGGCGTCCTCGTGATCCCGCGCGTCCACGAACTCCCGGGTGGGAGGCTCGGGACTCTCGTGGCCGCCGGGCGGCAGACCGTCCTGGCGGCGTCCAGGGCCGCCTGGAAGGGCCTCCTCGCGCCGCAACGCACCGACCCCGGACCTCGGTGCCGAAGGCGGGGCCGTCTCGCGTACCCGGGCCTTGAGGGCGGGCGCGGTGCCGCGGCGGGTGCCCCAGCGGCCGGTGGTCGGCTCCGCCACGGGAGCCTGGGCAGCGGCGGCGGCAGCGGCCGCGACGGCCGGGCGGACCTGGCGCGGACCGGCGATCCGCTGGCCCTCGCGCCGCCGCTGCGGCTGGCGGGCCTTGCGGGGCGCCTTCGACTTGGCCCGCGCTGGGGTGGTGCGCCAGACGCGGCCGGAGAACGTGATCGTCTCGGCCTCCGACATGGGCGCGAGGCGGTACCACGCCTTCGGCTGGCCCAGGTAGCGGAGCTGGGACTCGAGGAGCTCGGTGAGCCGCTTGCCCTCGATGACGGGACGCGTGGACAGCCACGTCACGATCCCGGGCGGCACGAGGTACAGCACGTGCCACGGCATCTCCACCGGCACGCCCACCAGGACCAGCAGGAGCGACCACGGAACGAACACCCCGACGAAAACGCCGATCCAGACGATCGGCAGCGGCATCGGCAGCCGTAGGTCGTACAGCTTGTAGAGCCGCTTCTCGATCCGCCAGATGTTCGTATACGTGGGCAGGTCCACGCCGGTCCTCCTCTCCACCCGCTCGTACATGACCGCCGCGGAGCGGTCTCAACCCTTTACTTGATGCCCAGAGCGCCCGCGATCGCCTTCGCCGTCACCTCGATGATGTTGGGAACGTAGAAGATCACGCCGATGGCCACAGCCAGTATCAGGAACTGCACGAAACGTGTGATCTCGCGGGTGAAGAGGAAGAAGAGCGCGACCACCGAGACGACGACGAGAAACAGCGGGGCGAAGAAGCCGCGCAGGAAGTTGGCGAGGCCTCCGGTGTCCGGGCCGGTCGCCGGTGGCGTCGGCGTCAGTTCGATCAGGTGGAGCAGAACGGTCTTCAGGGTCACTTCTTGTCCTCCCGGGGGGTACCGATGAGCGGCGTGGCCGTGCCTCTATCCAACGACCCGGCCGGCGCCGCGAATGTCGGCGACGAACCACTTGTCGCCCTGCTTCTCGACGGTCAACCGGTAGGCCATCTCCAGCGTGCCGCCCACAGCCGCGGGATCGGTGGCGTCGGGGGTGGCGGGTGTCTCGCTGTTCGGCACGACCCACACCACGACCGCCTGGATCTCTCGGGTGGCACCCCCCACAGGCACCACGACCTTCTTCAGCTCCCTGAACGTGAACGTGCCGCCGAAGCTCGGCAGGGTCCGGCCCGCGGCGACGTAACGCTGCAGCCCGGCCGCGTCGCCGGAGGCGTAGTCGGTGAAGAAACCCTTCAGTTGCTCTTTGAGCTCGCTCGCGGTGGCCTCGTCGGTCTCCGGCGCGGCGACCTGCGGCACGTCGGCCGGGCCCGGGGCGGGCAGCACCGCGGGACGGCCGACCACGGCGAACCTGCCGCCCCCCTCGTCGCCCGAGTAGTAGAGCGGGACCGACAGCATCAACCTGCGCGGGCCTGACTGGAAGGCCACGCTGACCAGGGCGTTGTGGGCGTCGCTCGCCTCGATGTCGTACGGCTGGATGGCGACGGCCGCGAACTTGCCGTAGCCGTCCCAGCCCATTTGCGGATCCATGCCCTCGGCCAGGAAAGCGCCCAGCTTGCGCGACCTGCTCGCGGCGTCGTCCGGGCTGAAATTGAGATAGACCCCGGCGAACTGGGCGGCGAAAGCCATGCCCCGGTCGGCCGGAAAACCATGGTGAGCAGGCGCGACGCTATTGGGCGTCGCGCTCGTTTGTTGGGTAAATCGCTCAAATGGGGCACGAACCCCATTCACGACGACAACCACGATAACTGCCCAGAGAATGACACGGCCGGTCCATACGAGCCACCGCCCGCCTCCGCCCGACCAGCCGCCGCGCCGCGGCCTGCGAGGCGGCGGCGCGTCGAAGTCAGCCGTGTCAAGGCGCGCGGAAAGCTCGGGGTCGCCAGCGATCCGAGGATCGTGCTGGACGGTAGACCTACGAGCCATCACGCCTCCGCTCGCGCCGATCCCCCCGGCTGGCGCGGTGTCGTCCGTTGCCGATCCCCATCATCCGCGGTGAAGTAGTCACCCTATCCGGTCTCCGCCATTGTTCCAGGAAAGCCACGCCCATGCTGCGGCATGACCGTCCTGACGGCAAACCGGGTCGGTGGGCAGGCCTCATTGCCGATTCCTGAGACTTCCCGGTGGAAACAGCTTTTGACCAGCCCAGATACCTAAATTGGCATAGCGCGACAGCCACGGATTCCTGTCCTACCGGGCATGGACTCTCGCCAGGCGGATTCGGTATGGATCGCGGAGCGGAGTCAGGGCCGTCAGGCGGGCTCCGGATCCTGGGTCGGGCGCGGCTGACGCCTGCTGTGCAGGTCCACGACCGTCTGCTGGGCCGACCGGTCCAGGGACACGACCGTCGGCTGCACCGCCCGCTCCAGGGAGCCGCGCAGGTCCGCCAGCATCTCGGCGGCGTCCCGCTCGCGCATCCGCGTCGCCATCTCGTTGCGCTCGTCGACCTTCCTGCGGAGGTACGCCTCGCGGTTGACGCGCAGGCCGTACATGAGCTCGACCCTGATCAGGGCGAGCTCTTCCTCGAGGCTGATGCCGGCCAGAGTGGGCGTGGGACGTCGTTTCCGGATGATGCGGCGGATCATTGAGGGCCTCCCGAGTCAGCGTGAACGCCGTGACGATTCGACGCGCGGGGGCCCAAAGTGGTTGACGCATCAGTTGTCCCGGCATCAGACGTCCTACCGATTCCCGGGATGAGACGTCTGAGGGGGCATCGCCGCCGTCACCATCGGTAACGTACCGTAACGAACGGCGGCTTTCCGTGATTTCCCACGGGACACCCCGGCCCGGGCCGTGCTCAGACGTTGAAGCGGAACTCCACCACGTCGCCGTCGCGCATGATGTATTCCTTGCCCTCGACGCGGGCCTTGCCCGCCGCGCGGGCGTTGGCGATGGAACCGACCTCGACCAGGTCGTCGAAGGAGACGACCTCGGCCTTGATGAAGCCGCGCTGGAAGTCGGTGTGGATCACGCCGGCCGCCTCGGGCGCGGTGGCGCCCTTGGGGATCGTCCAGGCCCTGGTCTCCTTCGGCCCGGCCGTGAGGTACGTCTGCAGGCCGAGCGTGTCGAAGCCGACCCTGGCGAGCTGCCGCAGCCCCGACTCCTCCTGGCCGACCGACTGGAGGAGCTCCAGCGCCTCCTCCTCGTCGAGCTCGACCAGCTCCGACTCGATCTTGGCGTCCATGAAGACCGCCTCGGCGGGCGCGACCAGCGTCGCCAGCTGCTCCCGGAGCGCGGAGTCGCCCAGCTCGTCGGCGTCGAGGTTGAACACGTACAGGAACGGCTTGGCCGTCAGCAGGTGGAGCTCGCGCAGCTCCTCGCGGTCGAGGCCGCTCTCGAAGATGGTCTTGCCGGTCTCCAGCACGCTCAGCGCGGCCTCGGCGGCCTCCAGCGCGGACTTCTTGTCCTTGTTGTTGCGCGCCTCCTTCTGCAGGCGCGGGATGGCCTTCTCGACCGTCTGCAGGTCGGCCATGATCAGCTCGGTGTTGATGGTCTCGATGTCGCGCTTGGGCGAGATGTCGCCGTCCACGTGCGTGACGTCGGGGTCGCTGAAGACGCGGACCACCTGGCAGATCGCGTCGGTGTCGCGGATGTTGGCGAGGAACTGGTTGCCCCTGCCCTGCCCCTCCGAGGCCCCCTTGACCAGGCCCGCGACGTCGACGAACTCGACCTTGGCGGGCAGGATGCGGGCCGAGCTGAAGATCTCGGCCAGCTTGGGCAGCCGGTCGTCGGGCACGCCCACGATGCCCACGTTGGGCTCGATGGTGGCGAACGGGTAGTTCGCGGCGAGCGCGTTGCCGGACTTCGTCAGCGCGTTGAAGAGCGTGGACTTGCCGACGTTGGGCAGACCGACGATACCGATTGAGAGACTCATGCTGCCGACTCCGTCGTCACCATGAGTCTTTGACTGCTGTGTTTGATGGTTCTCTCGCTGCGCTCGCTCACGGAGCCTAAGTTTACGTGCTGAGCGTAACGAGCGTGTCGGGGCGGATCGGCGCGCCGGAGTCCTGCATCATCGATCAAGTGGATGCCGTCTCGCTTCTCGTAGGTCTGGCCGCCGGGCTCGTCATCGGTTTCCTGGTGGCCAGGACGCGGGCAGCGGTGCGGGTGGCCGAGGCGGACGCGCGGGCCAAGTCGGCCGCCGACAAGCTGGTCTACGTCGAGGAGCAGCTCGCCGAGCGCTTCCAGGCCCTTTCCACGCGCGCCCTCGACGTCAACAACATCCGCTTCCTCGAGCTGGCCGAGACCAGGCTGGCCGCCAGCCGCGCCGAGGCCACGGGCGATCTGGACCAGCGCAAGCAGGCCGTCGAGCACCTGGTGGAGCCGCTGAAGGACGCGCTCGCCCGGGTCGAGTCACAGCTGCGCGACACCGAGTCCGGCCAGCGCGCGGCCCGCGCCGAGCTGGCCAAGCAGATGGAGTTCGTACGGCAGAGCCACGACCAGCTGCGCTCCCAGACCACGGCCCTGGTCAGGGCCCTGCAGCGGCCCGAGGCGCGGGGCAGGTGGGGCGAGCTCCAGCTGCGCAGGGTCGCCGAGATCGCCGGCATGCAGCACCACTGCGACTTCGACGAGCAGGTCACCCAGGGCCCCATGCGCCCCGACATGGTCGTCAGGCTCGCCGGCGGCAAGAACATCGTGGTCGACTCCAAAGTCTCGCTGGCGGCCTATCTGGAGGCCGCCGAGGCGTCCGACGAGAGCCTCGCCACGGTCCGGCTCGACGCCCACGCCCGGCACGTCCGCGAGCACATCGACCGGCTGGCGGCCAAGTCCTACTGGCAGGGGTTCAACCCGTCGCCGGAGTTCGTGGTGCTGTTCATCCCGGGCGAGGCGTTCCTGGCCCCGGCGCTGGAGCGCGATCCCGGGCTGCTCGAATACGCGATGACGCGGCGGGTCCACATCGCCACGCCGACGACGCTGATCACGATGCTGCGCACCGCGCACTACGCCTGGCAGCAGGCCGCGCTGAGCGAGAACGCGCGGGCGGTGTTCGAGCTGGGCAAGGAGCTGTACGAACGGCTCTCGTCCCTCGGCAGGAACGTCGACTCGCTCGGCAGGGCGCTGACGCGGGCCGTGGAGGCGTACAACAAGTCGGTCGGATCGCTCGAAAGCCGCGTCCTGGTCACCGCGCGCAAGCTGCACGATCTGGGCGTCGTGGACGGCGATCTCGACTCCCCTGAGATGCTCGAAGGCCTGCCCAGACCCCTGGCATCCCCCGAACTGCTGGAAACCTCGCCTCTGCTTTCCCACTCGAACGGTAAGTTGGCCAACGGGTCGCAATAAATCGGGGGTGGGGCATTGGGTGAGAAGAGGCGTTCCGCGGTCAGGCTGACCGCTCGCGGCGCCATCGCGCTCGCCCTGGTCGCCACCTTGGCGGGCTACGTGCTGGCGGCCCTGCTCGACATCCAGTACGTCGTGGGCGCGGCCTTCGTGCTGTCGAGCCTGCTGGGCGTGCTCCTGGTCAACCGGCGCGAGCTGCTGTCGCTGGTCGTGACGCCCCCGCTGGTGTTCTTCTGCGCCACGCTCTTCGTCGAGCTGGGGCGCGCGTTCGGCTCGGTGTCCATCGTGCAGTCGCTGGCGCTGGGGCTCTACACGTCGCTGACGCAGGGCGCGCCGTGGCTGTTCGCGGGCTCGGCCGTCGTGCTGGGCGTCGCGTGGCGGCGCGGGCTCCGCGACAACGTACGCGAGCTGCGGGAGGAGCTGAAGGCGGGCGCGGAGATGCCGCGCCCGCGTCAGCCGTTCGTGCCCGAGCCGGAGGGCTACTTCGAGCCCAAGGTCTACGGGACGCCGCGCGGGGACGACTAGGAGACCCGCAGGTCCTTGCGCAGCTCGTGGGGCAGGGCGAAGCGCATGCTCTCCTGCACCGACTCGACCTGGGTCACGTCGTCGAACCCATGCTTGGCCAGCCGCGCCAGCACCTCGTCGACCAGCTCCTCCGGAACGGACGCGCCGCTGGTCACGCCGACCGTGGTGACGCCCTCGAGCCACTCGTCGCGGATGAAGTTGGCGTTGTCGACGAGGTAAGAAGCCTCGGCCCCGTAGTCCTTGGCCACTTCGACCAGGCGCTTGGAGTTGGAGGAGTTTTCCGAGCCGACCACGATGACCAGCTGCGCCTCGGCGGCGATCTCCTTGACCGCGACCTGCCGGTTTTGCGTGGCGTAGCAGATGTCGTCGCTCGGCGGGTCGATCAGCGTCGGGAAGCGCTCCTTGAGCCGGGTGACCGTCTCGGTGGTCTCGTCGACCGACAGCGTGGTCTGCGACAGCCAGACCAGCTTGCTCGGATCCTTGACCTGCACTTTGTCGACCGCGTCGAGCCCGTCCACGAGCTGGATGTGGTCGGGGGCCTCACCGGAGGTGCCCTCGACCTCCTCGTGACCCTCGTGCCCGATCAGGAGGATGTCGTAGTCCTGGCTCGCGAACCTCCTGGCCTCGTTGTGCACCTTGGTGACCAGCGGGCAGGTGGCGTCGATGGTGCGCAGGCTGCGCCGGCGCGCCTCGTCGTGCACCGCCGGGGACACCCCGTGGGCCGAGAACACCACGATCTCGCCCTCGGGCACCTCCTCGGTCTCGTCGACGAAGATGGCGCCCCTGGCCTCCAGGGTCTTGACGACGTGGGTGTTGTGAACGATCTGCTTGCGTACGTAGATCGGCGCACCGTACTGCTCCAAAGCCTTCTCGACCGCTACCACGGCTCGATCGACTCCGGCACAGTAGCCACGTGGCTTGGCTACGAGTACTCGGCGGGAAGTGGGGGTCTGCGGCTCCATACTTTCTATGCTACGTGGAGCGGCCATCAGGCCTGCGCGTGCGTGGTTGCCCGCGGTTTGCCAAACTGGCCGTCCATTACTGACCTCCCAGGGAGACGTCATGTCCCTCAGCGACGTGATACGCAACATCGCCAAGACCGTCACCAACAAGGACGAGCTGAAGGAGAAGGCCAAGGACCTTCCGCTCCTGTTCATCCAGACCACACTCAGCGCGGCCGGGCAGGCCCTGCTGGTCGTCGACCGGGTGAAGAACTCCATCAAGGGCCTTGGCAACAAGGAGGAAGAGGAGTCGAAGGACTCGCGCCCCTCCGCCGCCGAGCAGGTGGCCGCGGCTCCGGCCGCGGAGGAGGAGAAGCCGGCCCGCAAGGAGCCGGTGATCTTCGCGCCGCGGCCCAGCGCCGCCGAGCCCAACGGTGTCGCCAAGACCAAGCCCGACCCCGTCATCTTCGCTCCGGCGGGCAAGTCGGAGTCGGCGGCCACCGCCAACCCCGAGACCGCCGCCCCGGCCGCCGAGCCCAAGCCCGCCGCGGCGGAGGAGCCCAAGCCCGTCGTCACGGAGGAGCCCGCCGCGACCCCGAAGGCCGCCGAGCCCGCCGTCGCGGAGCCCGCGGTCGCGGAGAAGCCCGCCGAGCCCGAGCCCAAGGCCACCGTCACGGACGAGCCCGCCGTGGAGGCCGAGCCGAAGGCGGCCGTCGCGGAGGAGATCGAGCCCAAGGCCGCCGTCGTGGAGGAGCCCGCCGCGGTCGCCGAGCCGAAGGCCGCCGTCGCGGCGGAAGCCGTCAAGGAAGAGGTCGCCAAGGACGAGGCCGTCAAGGTGGATGCCGTCGCGGAGGAGGCCGTCGAGGCCAAGCCGAAGCGCACCCGCAGGACCACCAAGAAGCCCGCCGCGGCCCCCGAGGCGACCGTGGCCCCGGAGCCCGCGGCCGCGCCGGAGCCCGCCCGCGCCCCCGAGCCCGTCGCCGCGCCCGAGCCGGTCGCCGCCGCACCCGTGGACCTGGCCGAGCCGTTGCCCGGCTACTCCGAGCTCACCGTCGCGTCCCTGCGTGCCAGGATGCGCGGCAAGTCCGCCGAGCAGATCAGCGACTTCCTCACCTTCGAGAAGGCCACGAAGTCCCGGCCCGAGGTGATCAAGATGTTCGAGAACCGCCTGGCGAAGCTGCAGGCCGGAGAGTAGGTCGTACCGACCCCGTAGTCTTCCGGCATGAGCGAGAAGACCTCACCCGAGTCTCCCCTTCCGATCCGCACGGTCCTGCAGATGGTGGGCGGTTGGATCGGCAGACTCGGCACGGTCTGGGTCGAGGGCCAGATCACCGACCTGAGCGCTCGTGGCGGCACGGTGTTCATGACCCTGCGCGACCCGGTCGCCAACGTGTCGGCCAAGGTCACCACCCCGCGCGGGGTCTACGAGGCCGCCGTGCCGAGGCCGGCCGACGGCGCCAGGGTCGTGATGCAGGTCAAGCCCGACTTCTGGGTCAACAGGGGCTCGTTCGCCTTCACCGCGCTGGAGATCCGGCCGGTCGGCGTGGGCGAGCTGCTGGCCCGGCTGGAGCGGCTCAGGCAGCTGCTGGCCACCGAGGGGCTGTTCAACGCTGACAGGAAGCGGCGGCTGCCGTTCCTGCCCGGCACGATCGGGCTCATCTGCGGCCGCGACTCCGCGGCCGAGCGCGACGTGCTGGAAAACTCCCGCAGGCGCTGGCCGGCCGTGCGGTTCAAGGTCGAGGAGGTGGCCGTCCAGGGGCCCTACGCGGTGGGCGAGGTGACCGAGGCGCTGCGCAAGCTCGACGCCGACTCCTCGGTCGACGTGATCGTCATCGCCCGCGGCGGCGGCTCTCTGGAGGACCTCCTGCCGTTCTCCGACGAGACGCTCGTACGCTCGGTGGCCGCCTGCCGCACCCCCGTGGTGAGCGCGATCGGCCACGAGCAGGACAGCCCGCTGCTCGACCTGGTGGCCGACGTACGCGCGTCCACCCCGACCGACGCGGCCAAGAAGGTCGTGCCCGACGTCGGCGAGCAGCTCTCGATGGTGCGCCAGCTCCGCGACCGGGGCCGCAGGGTGGTGAGCGGCTGGCTCGACCGCGAGATGTCCTGGCTGACGTCGGTGCGCTCGCGCCCCTCGCTGGCCGACCCGGTGCGCGAGCTGGAGCGCCGGGCCGAGCAGGTCGAGTCGCTGCGCGACCGGACCAGGCGCTCGCTGTCCGGCTCGCTCGACCGGGCCTCCGACGACCTGACCCACCTGCGGGCCCGCCTGATCACGCTGTCCCCCGCGGCCACGCTGGAGCGCGGGTACGCCATCGTCCAGCACCCGTCGGGCGAGGTCGTACGCCTGGCCAAGGACGTCTCCCCCGGCTCGCTGCTGACGATCCGCCTGAGCGACGACCGCCTGACCGTACGCGCGGAGGAGCCGGACGAAACCGCGGACACGTGAGCGATCCGGGGTCTACGTTCGGCACATGAGAGGACTCGTGCAGGTCGCCCAGCACGCCGATGACCTCGACAGGGCCACCGCCTTCTACCGCGACGTGCTGGGCCTGCGGCACATCGCCACCTATCGGCCGCCCGGGCTGGCCTTCTTCGACCTCGACGGCGTCCGCCTGCTGATCGAGCGGGGCGCGCCCTCCACGGTGCTCTACCTGGCCTCCGAGGACCTGGAGGCGGACGTGGCCCGGCTGCGTTCGCACGGCGTCGCGATGGTCGAGGAGCCGCATCTGATCTTCACCGACGACGGCACGTTCGGCGCGCGGGGCCGGGAGATCCGCATGGCCGCGTTCAGGGACTCCGAGGGGAACCTGCTCTGCCTGATGACCTAGCGTGGGGAATGTGAAGCTAACAAAGTTCACGCATGCCTGCGTAAGGGTGGAACTCGACGGCCGCGTGCTGGTCATCGACCCGGGGATCTGGAGCGAGCCGTCCGCGCTGGACGGGGCCGACGCGGTGCTCGTCACCCACGAACACAGCGATCACGTGGACGTGCTGCGGCTGCTCGGGGCCGGGGTCCCGGTGTTCGCGCCGGCGGGGGCGGAGCTGGACGGGCTGCCGTACACGCCGGTGAGCGCGGGCGACGAGTTCTCGGCCGCGGGCTTCCGGGTGCGGGCGTACGGCGGCCGGCACGCGCTGATCTACGGCGGCCAGCCGGACTGCCCGAACCTCGGCTATCTGGTCGACGGCGCCCTCTACCACCCGGGCGACTCGGTGCACGTGCCGGACGAGCCGGTGGAGACGCTGCTGGTGCCGCTGCAGGGGTCGTGGCTGAAGACCGTCGAGGCGATCGACTTCGTACGGACGGTGCGGCCACGGCGGGCGTACGGGATCCACGACGCGCAGCTCAACGATCGCGGGCTGAGCACCACGAACGCCTGGCTGGCGAGGACGACCGACCACGGCTACCGCTGGCTGGCCCCCCGCGAGACCGCCTGACCCCTCCAGGGGCGTCAGAAGGGGGCGTCGTCGGAGTTGCCCCCCGAGGGCTCGGAGCGGCGCGCCATGGCGGCGGCGAGCTTGACCCTGGCCCCCTGGAGCCACTCCTCGCAGACCGCCGCCAGCTTCTCGCCGCGCTCCCACAGCTCGATGGATTGCTCCAGGGTGAGCCCGCCGGTCTCCAGTCGGCGCACCACCTCGGTCAGCTCCTCGCGGGCCTGCTCGTATGAGGGTGCCTTCTCGTCTCCTGCCACGACCACCACCCTAGACGGGGCGACCGACATCCGAAGACCAGGCGGCCCTGTCAGCCCTTGGGGCGCTGCTGCAGGACGGAGGCGAGTTCGGCGAGCTCCGGCCAGTCGGCGGTGCCGGAGATCACGAGCGTCACCTCCGGCAGCACGCGGACGAGCGAGCGCTGCTTCTTGTCCTCGCGGAAGCGCTGCTCCCACTGCACCCCGTCCACCTGCTGCGTGCCGACGGCCTTGTCGGAGTTGGCCATGCGGCTGGCGAACCCGGCCGCCGGCTGCTCGTTGCTCTGCGTGAACATCGCGTGCTCGCGCTTGGCGGTGGCGTAGCCGAGGAAGAGGACCTGGGCGCCGTTCTCACCCTTGGCGATCTTGTTGCTGTTGGGGATCCAGCCCGCCGGGTCCTTCTGCGGCGCCCACACGCCGTACGGCACCGAGTGGCCGAAGTTGGCGACGGTGATCGAGTATTCGAGCCGCGGTATGTGCTGCTCCCGGCTCTGCGGGGCGACCAGCAGGAACAGCCCGACCGCCGCGAGGCAGACGAACAGCGCTACCACGTAACCGTAGAAACCCTGGGTGAACCGCACACTTGGCGAGGTTACCCGTTGGAGGAGGCGGTCGCCGACGTGGCCGGGTGGATCTGGCCGATGATCGCCAGCACCTCCTCGGCCAGGCCGCGATCACCCGTGCGGACGACCTCGGACACGGCCGCGGCCAGCGCGCCCGTGACGACGACGACCAGCGCGCTCTCGTCCTCGAACAGCGCCGCGTTGAGCTGCGCCCACTTGCGCAGCCGGTCGCGCATGACCACGTCGAAGCCGGGCGGCCCGTCACCGCGCAGGAACAGGTCGGCCAGCTCCCGCTCCTCCAGGCACCCGTCGAGGTAGGCGCGGGCGGCGCTGATGAACACGCGCATCGGGTCGCTCTCGCCGGCGGCGCGGGCCGAGCGGGCGGCCTGCTTCGTCCGCTGGGTCTGCCTGGCCTGGAACTCCTCGAACAGCGTCAGGTAGAGGTCGGCCTTGCCGGAGAAGTGGTGGTAGAGGCTGCCCACGCTGGCGTCGGCCCTGGCCACCACGTCGGTCACGCCCGCCTCGGCGAACCCGTTGGAGACGAAGACCTCCCTCGCGGCGGCGAGCAGCGAGCTGCGGGTGGCGGCGCCGCGCTCGGACGTCCGCGGCTGGGCGGCCACGTTTTCCACTTCGCTCATGCGATCTCCTCCAGGCTCCATGGTGGAGGCAAGATCTTTGGCGCGCACAGCGTATGGCGCAAAATCCGTTCTCCGTGATGGCAGGGCAACCCTGTCGAAGCTTACCGATGTCACCCCCGACCCGCCCCTGCTGCGAGGAAGCGGTCATCTCGGGCAGGAGATGGGCAGATTATCCGCCTCTGGGCGGGAAGAGGGGGACAACTACGATCGACCTAGATTCCCCTTAGGAGGCTGCCCATCATGTCCGATCAGACATCCGTACCGCCCGCGCTCGCCACGGGCGAGCACGCCCCCGATCGCAACCTGGCGTTGGAACTGGTGCGCGTCACGGAGGCGGCCGCGATGGCGGCGGCCCGGTGGGTCGGCCGGGGCGACAAGAACGGCGCCGACGGCGCGGCGGTGAACGCCATGCGCCAGCTGATCAACACGGTTTCGATGAACGGCGTGGTGGTCATCGGCGAGGGTGAGAAGGATCATGCCCCGATGCTGTTCAACGGCGAGCAGGTGGGCGACGGCAGCGGCCCCGACTGCGACGTGGCCGTGGACCCCATCGACGGCACCCGGCTGACGGCGTTGGGCATGCCGGACGCGGTGTCGGTGATCGCGGTGAGCGAGCGCGGCTCGATGTACGACCCGTCGGCCGTGTTCTACATGGAGAAGCTGGTCACGGGCCCCGAGGCGGCCGACGTGGTCGACATCGAGGCCCCCGTGTCCGCGAACATCAACGCGGTCGCCAGGGCCAAGCACTGCTCGCCCTCCGACGTGACCGTGGTGGTGCTGGACCGGCCCAGGCACGAGGGGCTGGTCAAGGAGATCCGCGAGGCGGGCGCGCGGATCAAGTTCATCACGGACGGCGACGTGGCCGGCGCGATCATGGCGGCCCGCGGGGGCACCGGCATCGACCTGCTGCTGGGCATCGGCGGCACGCCCGAGGGCATCGTGGCCGCGTGCGCGCTCAAGTGCCTGGGCGGCGTGATCCAGGGCAAGCTCTGGCCGCGCGACGACGCCGAGCGCTCCAAGGCCGTGAACGCCGGGCACGACCTCGACCAGGTGCTCACGACTAACGACCTGGTCAAGTCCGACGACGTGTTCTTCGCGGCGACCGGCATCACGCACGGTGAGCTCATGCAGGGCGTACGGTTCCGCGCCGGCGCGGCGGTGACGGAGTCGCTGGTGATGCGCGGCCGGTCGGGCACCATCCGCAAGATCGAGAGCGAGCACCAGCTCTGGAAGCTGCGCGCCTACAGCGCGATCAACTTCTACACGGCCGGCTGAGGACTCAGCGGCGGCGCTTGCGGCGGGGTGGCTCCTTGATCTTCACGTCTCCCGCGAAGTTCGTGGTGCGCACCTCGACGACGGGCGCCCCGGGCTCGGTCGGCTGCTTGGTCAGCCGTACGGACTTGCCCTTGGCGACCCTGATCACCTCGAGCCCCTCCGGCACGTGGATCTCCAGCCCGCCGAAGACGAGGGTGGCGTTGATGATGATCTGCCGGTTCTGCAGGATCGCGTCGCGGAAGTCCAGCTTGGTGGTGCCGAACATGGCCGTCACGTCCAGCTCGGCGGGCACGACCCAGCGCCCGCCGCGCTGCTCCTGCTTGAAGATGGCCGACACGGGGCGGCCGTCCAGGTTGAGCGGCTGCTGGTCGGCGGGCAGCAGGTCCTCGGTGAGCGCGGCCAGCTCGCCCAGCGTGCGCGCGGAGTAGAGCACGCCGAGCCGTTCCTCGAGCTCGTCGAGGGTGATCCGGCCGTCGGCGTGCGCGTCCTGCAGCACCTGGGCGATGCGTTCGCGATCGGCGTCGGACGCGCGGAGCTCGTGGGGCTGCGGCGCGTCGCTCGCCGCGTGCGGCCGCCGGGCCGACACCCACTCCTCGGCCAGCCGCTCTCCGACTTCCTGCAGCTTCGGCAGCCACGATTGCGCGCGTTCGTTCACACATCCGACGATAACCGGCGCTCGCGATAATCGCTCGTGCCAAATCAGCAGATGCGCTCCGTAAGTCGCGGGAATCAGTTGATGCGCGCCAGAAGTCCGGCGATTTCCTCGGCCAGTTCCTGATTCACTTCGGCGTGGCGGTTGAGCAGCCGGTACCACATCGCGCCGAAGACGAGATCGACGGCCAGTTCCAGGTCCACGTCATCCGGCACGGCGCCGCGCGCCAGGACCGCGCGCAGGGCGGCGCGGCGGGGATCGATGAGCTTCTCCCGCAGCTCGGCGGCCAGCTCCGCGTCGGACTGGGCGTCGGCCATCAGCCCCACGACGACCTGCCCCGCGACCCCCCGAGCCAGCGCGAACGTCTGCTCCAGGAACGTCACCAGGTCGGCCCGCGCGTCCCCCGTGTCCGGCAGCCCCCGCACCTCCTCGGCCAGGACGTCGGTCAGGGCCTCCAGCAGGACCTGCGCCCTCGTCTGCCACCAGCGGTAGACGGTCTGCCTGCCGCTGCCCGCGATCTGGGCGATGCCCTTCATGGTCACGTTCTGGTATCCGTCGCGGGCGCACAGGTCGAGCGCCGCCCGGAGGATCGCCTTCCTGGCAGCTTCGCTGCGTGGTCTGCCAACCATGGCGCCCACTTTACAAGACACGGTGCCTCGTTTTATATTCGAGGCAAGATGTCTCGTAATGAGAGGACGACGAAGATGCGAGTAGTGATCGTCGGCGGCACGTCCGGCATCGGCCTTGCGGCGGCGGCCCGGCTGGCCGCGGGCGGCGCCGAGGTGGTCGTCACGGGCCGCTCGGAGGAGCGCCTGCGTTCGGCGTTGAAGCAGCTCGGAGACCAGGCACGGGGCCCGGTGAGTGGGCAGGTCGTGGACGCGCGCGACACCGGGGCGATGCGGGCGCTGTTCGAGAGCCTGGGCACCGTCGACCATGTGATCGTCACCGTGACGGGCCGCGGCGGCGCGGGCCCGCTGAGCTCGCTGACCGGCGAGGGGCTGACCGACGCGGTGCGGAACAAGCTGGTCCCCCACCTGCTGACCGCGCAGGCCGCGCTGGGCGTGCTGCACCCGGAGGGCTCGATCACCTTCGTGACCGCGGCCTCGGCCGGCGCGGCCCTGCCCGGCATCGCCACGCTGGCGGCGGTGAACGGCGCGATCGAGGCCGCGGTGCCCGGCCTGGCCGTCGAACTGGCCCCCATCAGGGTGAACGCGGTCTCCCCCGGCGTGATCGACACCGACTGGTGGTCGGAGATCGGCGACGAGGCGCGGGCCGCGTTCATGGAAGGCGCCGCCGAGAGCCTGCCGGTCCGGCGCGTGGGCCGGCCCGAGGACGTGGCGGCCACGATCGAGTACGTGGTGCGCAACGCGTATACGACCGGCATCGTCCTGACCGTCGACGGAGGGGCGCGGCTCAAGGCCTGAGGAATCCCAAGCCCTTCCACGCCGTTGATCCCGGCAAAAGGGAGGTGTGTGCGTGCATCAACCGGCGCGATGGGGTCTCGGTGTGGCGGGCGCGGGCATAGTGGTCATCCTGGGCCTGGAGCTGACCAGCCTCGACGAGATGAACCCGATCAGGCGGACCATCAGCGAGCACGGCCTCGGCCCCGACGGCTGGATCTTCGGGCTGGCGGTGGGGCTGCTCGCGGTCGGATCGGCGGCCATCGGGGTGTCGCTGGCCCGCCAGCGGCTGGCGGGGGTCTTCGGCACCATCGCGCTCATGGGGTGGAGCGTGGGGCTGTTCATGACGGCGTGGTTCGAGAAGCACGACTGGTCGGTCGGCCCGAGTCTGAGCGGGAGCATCCACCGGGTGGGCAGCTTCATCGCCTTCCTCAGCCTGCCGCTGGCCGCGGTGATCATCGCCAGGCCCTGGCGGCACCGCGAGCGGTCGCGGGCCACGCTGGTGGCCTTCGGGCTCGGGATCTGCTCGGTGCTGTGGGTGGCGGGCATCGCGGCGGCCATGTTCATCGGGGCGCGCAACGGGCTGGCGTGGTGGCGCGTCATGCCGCTCGGCCTGGTGGAGCGGGGGATGGCCGTCACGGAGGTGGCCGCCCTGCTCGCGCTCGGCGTCTGGGCCGCCGCCAAGCGACTGGACACGACGGAGCAAACCGGACGCCTGCCCAATGCCAGGGTCTGTGGGCTGGCGGAACGGAGTGGCGGGCCGCTAACCTGACCCAGCCTCACGTTTGATTCCCCCCATCAGGAGGCCGTCGTGCCGTCCTCGCGTGATCGTCAGGCCCGTCTCGCCACGTACGTCGTCTATGCCGTACAGGGCCTGTCCTTCGCCTCGCTGCTCATCCAGGTCGCGAACCTGCAGGCCAAGCACGGCCTCGACGAGGGCACGCTGACGCTCCTGCTGCTGATCGTGCCCGTGTTCGCGGGGGTCGGCAGCGTGGCGGCGGGCACGTTCGCCGCCCGGTTCGGCAGCAGGCTGCTCCTGCGCGTCGCCCAGCCCGTGGTCGCGCTCGCCGTGGTGCTCGTCGGGCTCGCGCCCAGCGTGCCGCTGCTGGTGCCGGTCCTGCTGCTGTTCGGCGTGGCGGTGGGCGCCGTGGACGCCGGCATGAACATGCAGGGCGTAGCGGTCGAGCGCAGGTACGGCGTGCAGATCCTCAACGGCTTCCACTGCGTGTGGAGCGCGTTCAGCATGATCGGGGCGGTGTGGGCGTCGGGGGCCGCGGCCCTGCCGCTGCCGGTGATCATGTCGGTCCCGATGGTGTTCGCGCTGATGGGCTCGCTCGTGTTCGCACGCGACCTGTGCGCGCCGGAGGAGGAGAAGGTCGAGGACGCCCCCGCGAGCGCCGCCGAGGGCGGCTTCCCGTGGCGGCCGATCATCCCGCTCTGCCTGGCCATGGGTTTCCTGTACATCGGCGACGCCGCCGTGTCGAACTTCAACACCGTGTTCATGAAGAACGAGCTCCTGGCGAGCCCGCAGGTGATCCCGCTGGCCTACGTCGCCTACCAGGCGACCACGCTGGCCGTCCGGCTCGGCGGCGACCTCGCGGTCCGGCGGTACGGGCCCGCCGCCATCGTCAGGATCGGCGGCGTGATCGCCACCCTGGGGTTCCTCGGCGTCGTCCTGGCCCCGACCCAGCCGCTGGCCATCGTCGCGTTCGGCCTGACCGGGGTGGGGCTGTCGGTGGTGGCGCCGCAGTCGTTCTCGGCGGCGGGCAAGCTCGACCCGGCCGGGACCGGGGTGGCCATCGCCCGGGTGAACCTCTTCAACTACATCGGCTTCATCGTGGGCGCGGCCCTGGTGGGCGGCATCGCGGACGCGGCGGGCATGCGGTGGGCGTTCGCCGCGCCGCTCGTGCTGGCCGGCGTCATCATCGCCCTCGCCCCGGGCTTCGAGCCCAGGCGCCAGACCCCCAACCCCTCCGCCGCCTGAGGGCTTCAGCGCCGCACTTCGGCGACCTCGACGGTACGGCGCTCGCGGAGCGACAGGTCGGCGGCCTCGGCCACGTACAGCGCCTCCAGGGCGTCCTCAATCGTGCAGAGGCTCTGCTCGCTGGTCAGGAAGCCGTCGATCTCGTTGCGGTAGGCGGTCTCGAAGCGGGTGACGAAGTCGGGCCAGGGAGCTTGCGGGTCCGGCGTGCCCTCGGCCGAGTGCAGCGGCGCGCGCGGGCTCAGGCCGACGGCCTGGGTGCGCCTGGTGCCGGCCAGCTCCATGCGCACGTCGTATCCGCCCCCGTTGTAGCGGGAGCCCTGCAGGGTGGCCAGCGTGCCGTCGTCCAGGGTGAGCAGCGCGGCGCTGTTGTCCACGTCGCCCGCCTCCGCGAAGAACGCGGCGCCGCGGTTGGCCCCGGTCGCGTACACGGAGGTCACCTCGCGGCCGGTCACCCAGCGCAGGATGTCGAAGTCGTGGATGTGGCAGTCGCGGAAGATGCCGCCGGAGGTCGCGATGTACGCGGCGGGCGGCGGCGCGGGATCGGCGGTGATCAGGTGAACGCGGTGCAGCTCTCCCAGCTCACCGGCGCGCAGCGCGACCGCCGCCGCCGCGTAACCGGGGTCGAACCTGCGCTGGAACCCGATCTGCACCCGGCTGCCCGCGCTCGCCTCCAGCACCTTGACGGTCTCGTCCACGGTGCCCGCGACCGGCTTCTCGCAGAAGACCGGGATGCCCTTCTCGCACGCCTTGATGATGAGCTCGGCGTGGGTGCCGGTCGGGGTCGCGATGACCACGGCGTCCGACTCGAACGGGTCCCCCGGCCTGCCGTACGGCGACGTACGCACGGGATCGGCCACGATCAGCTCGTCCACCAGCGGATGCGCGGCCAGGGTCGCGGCGTGAAAGGCTCCGATTCTGCCCAGACCCAGCAGTCCCACACGCATGACGCCTCCAATCAGGACCAGGCTTTCTTTCTAAGCGAGCCTTTCTGCCTCAGTCAACATTTTGTCCTGACATTCTGACCTTCAAGCTTCGTACGGCGTCCAGCGCCTTGTGCGCCGGCAGCCGCGCGAACCCCACCACCACGGCCTCGGCCCCCGCCGACTCGCGCATCGGCCCCACGGGCTCGGCGGACAGGCCGAGCTCCTGCCCGACGCGCGCGGCCCTCAGCTCGTCCCAGCCGGCCGGCAGCTCCAGGTAGACGTGCAGGCCCGCGTCGATGCCCTTGACCCGCACCTCCGGCAGCTCCTCGGCCAGCGCCCTGACCAGGGCGTCCCTGCGGCGGCGGTATTCGCGGCGCATCCTGCGCAGGTGCTTGTCGTAGCCGCCGGTACGCAGGAAGTGCGCCAGCGCGTACTGCTCGACAACCGGCGAGCCCAGGTCCAGCTCGCCCCGCGCCCGGCGGACGGCCTCGGCCAGGTCGGGAGGCGCGGCCACCCAGCCGAGCCGCAGCCCCGGCGCCAGGGCCTTGCTGACGCTGCCCGAGAGGACCACCCGGTCGGGGGCCAGGCCCTGGAGGCAGCCGACGGGGTCGCGGTCGAAGCGGAACTCGGCGTCGTAGTCGTCCTCCAGGATCACCCGGTTGCCCGCGTACGCCCACTCCATGAGGGCGGCCCGGCGCGGCGGCGAGAGCACCACGCCGGTCGGATATTGGTGCGCCGGGGTGACCAGGACCGCGTCGCCGCTCAGCTTCCGCACGTCCAGGCCCTCCTCGTCCACGGGCACCGGCACCAGGTGCGCGCCCGCGCGCCGCAGCAGCGGGGCCTGGCGGTGGCTCGTCGGGTCCTCGACGGCGAGCCGGATCGGCCGCTGCCGGCTCAGCACGTGCAGCACCAGGCTCAGGCCCTGCGCCACGCCGCCGACGATGACGAGATTCTGGGGGCGCACGTCCGCCGCCCTGACCCGCCGGAGATAGCCGGCCAGCTCTTCTCGCAGCTCAGGCACCCCGCCAGGGTCCCCGTAATCGAAGGCTTCCGAGGGTACGGTGGTCAGGACGTGCCTGACGGCGGCGAGCCAGCGCTCGCGGGGGAAGTGGCTGAGGTCGGGAGAGGTGGGGCGATGACCGTAGTACGGCGCGCACACGGGGGCGCTCGACGCGCGGCGCACCGGCTTGGGCCGGGGAGGCGTCTTCTGCCGCGGGGCGGCCCGGGGTGCTGTCTTGGGGGTGACCTGGGTGCCGACGCCCACCCGGGAGACCAGGAAGCCCTCGGCGACGAGCTGCTCGTACGCCTCCACCACCACGCCTCTGGAGACCTGGAGGTCGGTGGCGAGGTCGCGGGTCGCGGGCAGGCGGGTGCCCGGCGTCAGCCGGCCGCCCCTGATGGAGTCGCGCAGCTCGGAGGCGATCTGCCCGGCGATTCCCCCCTTATCGCGATTTATCTGGATATGGAGGTCAGCCATATTGGTCCTGTCTTCTGGCGGGACATTGGACTGTTTACGCGAACCATTGTCTCCCTAGCATCCTTCGCATGAGAAACGGCATCGTGGGTGCGGCCTCGGCCATGTTCCTCGTCGGGACGCTGGCCGGGGTGTCGGGACTGGTGGACGGCTATCCCATATACGGCGGACAGGCCGTTCGGTATCTCGTGGCGTCGGTCATCCTGCTTGTCATAACGCGAGCGCTCGGCCTGCGGTTCGTCCGCCTCACGCCGCGCGAGCTGCTCTGCCTCGCCGGGCTCACCCTGTTCGGCCTGGTCATCTTCAACGTCTGCGTGATCGAGTCGACCAGCGCCGCCGGGCCGGCCCTGGTCGGGACCGTGCTCGGCACCGTGCCGCTGGCCCTCGCGCTGGCCGGCGGGCGGCCCGCGCCGCGGCTGCTGGCCGGGGCCTGCGTGGTGGTGGCCGGGGCGACGCTGGCCACGGGGCTCGGCAGCGGCAACCTGACCGGCCTGCTGTGGGCGCTGGGGGCGCTCGTGGGCGAGGTGTGCTTCTCCATGCTGGCCATTCCGCTGCTGCCGAGGCTGGGGGCGATCAGGGTGTCGGCCTACTCGACGGCGCTGGCCGTGCCGCTGCTGGCCGTGATCGGGCTGGCGCACGAGGGCGCCGGGATGTTCCGGCCGCCGACCTGGGCGGAGGCGCTCGGGTTCGCGTACCTGGCGACCGTGGTCACCGTGGTGGCGTTCTTCCTCTGGTACAGCTCGCTGCCCAAGCTGGGCCCCGGCCGGGCCGGGCTCTTCGCGGGGATCATCCCGGTGGGCGCGATCGTGACGGGGGCGGTGCTCGGGGTGGCGATGCCGACCGCGTACGACCTGCTGGGGGCGGGGCTGGTGATCGCCGGCATCCTGGTCGGCCTGACCGCCGGACGGTCGCAGGCGGTCAGCGAAGTGGGATCTCCCGGAGGCGCGTAATCTCTTGGGGGACCGAAAGGATGGACATGGGCGAGTTCGACTACACCGACCTGCTGCCGCTGGGAGCCGATGAGACCGAGTATCGGCTGATCACGTCGGAGGGGGTGCGGAAGGTCGAGGCGGCCGGGCGTACGTTCCTCGAGGTCGAGCCGGAGGCGCTGCGGCTGCTGACCGAGACGGCCATCCACGACATCTCCCACTTCCTGCGGGCCTCGCACCTCGCCCAGCTCCGGAAGATCGTCGACGACCCCGAGTCGAGCGGCAACGACCGCTTCGTGGCGCTCGACCTGCTCAAGAACGCCTCCATTTCCGCCGGTGGCGTCCTGCCCATGTGCCAGGACACCGGCACCGCGATCGTCATGGGCAAGCGCGGGCGTCATGTGCTCACCGACGGGCTCGACTCCGAGCACATCTCCCGGGGCGTGTACGACGCGTACACCAAGCTCAACCTGCGTTACTCGCAGATGGCGCCCCTGAACATGTGGGACGAGAAGAACACCGGCAACAACCTGCCCGCCCAGATCGAGCTGTACGCCGAGGACCCGCACGGCCACCCCGACGAGTACAAACTGCTGTTCATGGCCAAGGGCGGCGGCTCGGCCAACAAGTCGTTCCTGTACCAGGAGACCAAGGCCGTGCTCAACGAGAAGCGCATGATGGCCTTCCTGGAGGAGAAGATCCGCTCGCTCGGCACCGCGGCCTGCCCGCCGTACCACCTGGCCGTCGTGGTGGGCGGCACCTCCGCCGAGTACGCGCTGAAGACCGCCAAGTACGCCAGCGCCCGCTACCTCGACTCGATCCCCACGGAGGGGTCGGCGTCCGGGCACGGGTTCCGCGACCTGGAGATGGAGGCCAAGGTCTTCGAGCTGACGCAGAAGCTGGGGATCGGGGCGCAGTTCGGCGGCAAGTACTTCTGCCACGACGTACGCGTCATCCGCCTGCCCCGGCACGGGGCCTCCTGCCCGGTGGCCATCGCGGTCTCCTGCTCGGCCGACCGCCAGGCGCTGGCCAAGATCACCCCTGAGGGCGTCTTCCTCGAGAAGCTGGAGACGGACCCGGCGCGGTTCCTCCCGGAGACGACGGACGAGCACCTCTCGGACGACGTCGTCCAGATCAACCTCAACCGCCCCATGCCCGAGATCCTCGCCGAGCTCACGAAATATCCCGTCAAGACCCGCCTCTCCCTCACCGGCCCCCTCGTGGTCGCCCGCGACATCGCCCACGCCAAGATTGCCGAGCTGCTCGACAACGGCGGCGAGATGCCTCAATACCTGAAGGACCACGCCGTCTACTACGCCGGGCCGGCCAAGACCCCTTCGGGGTACGCGTCAGGCTCGTTCGGGCCGACGACCGCCGGGCGGATGGACTCGTACGTGGGGCGCTTCCAGGCGGCCGGCGGCTCCATGGTCATGCTGGCCAAGGGCAACCGGTCGAAGCAGGTCACGGAGGCCTGCCAGCAGCACGGCGGGTTCTACCTGGGCTCCATCGGCGGGCCCGCGGCGCGGCTGGCGCAGGACTGCATCAAGAAGGTCGAGGTGCTGGAGTATCCCGAGCTGGGGATGGAGGCGGTGTGGAAGATCGAGGTCGTGGACTTCCCGGCGTTCATCGTGGTGGACGACAAGGGCGACGACTTCTTCACCGACCGCACCGGCCCCGTGCTGACGATCGGCCGCCGCTGACCGCCTGATCCCTTGAGGCTCCACCCACCGGCACGGCCGACCGCCGGTGGGGCGGGGCATGGGGGCGGGCGGGCGAGCCAGGCGCGGGAGTCGCCGGCCCGGGGGGGCGGTGTCACCCCCGGAAGGCCGGGTCGCGCTGCGGGAGGCCGGGTCGCCTCGGAGGCGGCGAGCTGACGGTGGCGGCGAGCTGAGGGTGACGGCGAGCTGAGGGTGACGGCGAGCTGAGGGTGGCGGCGAGCCGGAGGTAGCGGCGAGTGCGCCGGATATGGCCCTGGCGCGGGCGAGGCGCGGCTCAGGGACGGCTGCGCCCCGGCGCCGGTAGACGGGGAGAGCGGCGCGAAGCTTCTCCTCGGAGCCTGCCGGCTCAGGCGGCCACCGGGGCCCGGTGCGGCGCCACGACGGTGCCGTCGGGCAGCAGCAGACCGGTGTCGTCGAACAGCACGACGCCGTTGCAGAGCAGGCTCCAGCCCTGGTCGGGGTGGGCCGCGATCACGTGCGAGGCCTCACGGTCGGGTGAGTCGGCACTCGGGCAAGCGGGGTAGTGACAGCACATCGCGCACCTCTCAGATTGCGCTCCTGATTCATGGCTTTCAAAAGGGCAGCTTGCGCCCCGACGGCGTGCGAAGGTCCAGAGCGATCCCGCTCGGTTTCTTCGGCCGGGTGCGAACCTGGGTCTGGCGCATCTTCATCACGTCCTTCAACGACCTGTCGTTAGTGGTGGGACCTTGCTGTTCGCCCTCATTCTGACGCCGGGCACCGACACTTTGCGGGCCTGTGGGAGAACTCCCTCTCTCATGGCTGTACCATGCCCCCGCCCCCTTACGGGACCCTTACAACTCGCTGACGGGGCCCCTCAGTTCCTGTCCGTCAGCCTGCCGTACACCTGAAAGTCCCCTGCCTTGCATCATGCACATTTAACGGGCCCGCGAGTGTGCCGCACGACACACATCACCGCCGAGCTGCGCAAACGCGTTCAGGAAAGCCGGGACGGCAGGCCCGTGCGGGCCGTGGGTAAGGCCGTCGGCGAGGCGGGACCAATCTGACTCCCTCGACATTGCCAAGAGACGGCAGGACCCCGCGGCCATGTCTCGCCGGTGCCGGCTCGGGAGCCTCCCCGCCCGGACTGCGCCGAGAATCTGCGGGGCCTCTTCAACTGGGCCGATCTGGCCAGGAGGTTTGCTGACGTCACGAGTCAGGCGGGTTGACTTAAGTTCGCAACAATTTATCGGCCGCGCCTCTACTGGTCGGTTTACACAAATAGGTAAGCTGCCAGGCATGCGTGCGCCCTCCGGTTACCTACTCGCCGCGCGCTACCGGCTTGTGGAGCCGGTCGGACGCGGCGGCATGGGCACCGTTTGGCGGGCACATGACGAGTTGCTCGACCGCGACGTGGCAGTCAAGGAAGTACGCCTGCCCAACGTGCTCGACGAGGAGCTGCGTGCCGAGCTGTGCGCGCGCACCGAGCGCGAGGGCCGGGCGACCGCGATGGTCGCGCACCCCTCGGTCATCACCGTCTTCGACGTGGTCACCGAGGACGACCGGCCGTGGATCGTGATGGAGCTCCTGCGGGCCAAGTCCCTGGAGCAGCTCATCCAGGAGCAGGGACCGCTCCACCCGCGCAGGGCCGCCGAGATCGGCCGGCAGATCCTCGGGGCGCTGCGCGCCGTGCACGCCAAGGGGATCCTCCACCGCGACGTCAAGCCGAGCAACGTGCTGGTGACCGAGGACCGCGCGGTGCTCACCGACTTCGGGCTGGCCGCACTGGAAGGTGACGTTTCCATCACCCAGGCGGGCATCGTCCTGGGGTCCGCGGGATACATCGCTCCAGAGCGGGTGCTGGGTTCGAAGGCCAGCCCGGCGGGCGATCTGTGGTCGCTCGGCGCGACCCTCTACACCGCCGTCGAGGGCAGGGGCCTGCACGGGCGCCGTACGGCCGCCGCCGCGCTCGCGGCGCTGACCAGTGGCGAGCCGATCCCGATGACCAAGGCCGGGCCGCTGGCCCCCGTGCTTGACGCGCTGCTCAGGATCGACCCCGCGACCAGGCTCGACTCCGTACGGGCCTCGCTCATGCTGGCCAGGGTGGCCGCCGGAGGTTCGGCCGAGGAGCCGCTGGCCCCGCGCAAGCCCGTACGTTCCGGGCCGACCATCAACCCGCCGTCTTTCACACGCAGGCCCACGCATCGTGGGCTGCACAGGGCGGACGTCTCCACGACAGCGCTGTCTGTCCCGGTGCCCAGGCAGGAGCGCAAGCCCGGTGAGGGCGTGCACAGGAAGCGCGTCGAAGCGCGGCCGACGCCGTCCGCTTATGCCCGTTTCAAAGCGACGGTGATAAAGTTGTGCCTTCCTCGGCGGTTCTGGCCAAGAGAACTTCGCAAGCGAGGGTAAAGCACTTCCCAAGCGAGAATCGATATCTTCTTCTCATGCCGGAACAGCAGACACGCCTGCTCGCGGAGCGCTACGAGCTCATAGCCCCGCTCGGCCGGGGCACGATGGGCACCGTGTGGCGCGCCCGCGACCGCGCGCTCGGGCGCGAGGTGGCGGTCAAGGAAATCCGCCAGGACCCGGGACTCACTGACGACCAGCGGGCCGAGCTGCGCGAACGCATGGTCCGCGAGGGCCGCATCGCCGCGCGGATCAACCATCCCTCGGTGGCGTCCATCCACGACGTCCTGATCCAGGACGACAGCCCGTGGATCATCATGGAGCTCATCGAGGCCCGATCGCTGGAGCAGGTGATCGACGAGGAGGGGCCGCTGCCGCCACGGCTCGTGGCGGAGATCGGCGTGGACCTGCTCGGGGCGCTGCGCGCCGCGCACGCCCAGGGGATCACCCACCGCGACGTCAAGCCGGGCAACGTGCTCATCACGGAGAGCGGGCGGGTGGTGCTCACCGACTTCGGCATCGCCAAGGCCGAGGGCGACTCGCGGCTGACGAAAACGGGCATGGTGATCGGTTCACCCGGCTACACGGCCCCGGAACGTGCCAGGGGCGAGTACACCGGCCCCGAGTCGGACATCTGGTCGCTCGGGGCGACGCTCTACTTCGCCGTCGAGGGGCGCCCGGCGTACGAGCGGGCCACGATCGCGGAGACGCTGGCGGCGCTGCTCACCGAGAGCGCCGACCCGCCCACCCAGGCTGGTCAGCTGCGGCCCGTGCTGAACGGGCTGCTGAACAAGGATTACCGGCAGCGCCTCAACGCTGCCAAGGCGGAGACCCTGCTGCGCATGGTCGCCGACACCCCCACGAGCGACATGCCGGCGATCACGGCTGAGGCTCTCATGGCGCAGGAGGCCGCTTTGCCCGACCCGTTCGCCGGCAAGAACCCAGCCCAAAAGAATCCGGCCCAGCAGAATCCGGCCCAGGCCCAGACGAACCCCGTGCAGAAGCCCCCGATCCCCCAGGCCGGCCCTGCGCCGTACGGGCCCGGAGGCGCGGGCGCTCCCGGCGGCCAGCCGCCCTGGGGCCCGGGTCCCGCCGGCCGAGGCCAGGGTCCGGGTCCAGGCCAGGGTCCAGGTCCAGGTCCAGGTCCAGGTCCAGGCCAGGGTCCGGGCGCGCAGGCGCCCAGAGGGCCTGTCGGCGCGCCAGGCGGCCAGGTGCCCGGTGGTCCGGGCCGGGGGCCGGCGTCGGGGCCACACGGGCCGATGACGAGCCCGGGCACACCCACAGTCCCGCGCAACCCCGCGCCTCAGCGCCAGCCGCAATCCGGCCCTCAAGGAGCCGCAGCCTCTCCTGAAGCGGGCTTCGACCCCGAGCGGACCGTCAGCGTCCAGCGCCCCAAGGGCCCGTTCCCGCCGGCTCCGGAGCAGAGCAGGCCGCCACAGGGGCCCGGCGACGAGGGCGCGGTCGTCACCACGCGCATCCAGCTCCCGCCCGCGCCCGGCCAGCAGGTCTATCCGCCCACCACGCCGCCCGCTGGTCGGCAGCCCGCCCCCCGGCAACCGGGGCCCCAGCAGCCGCCGCCCCCGCCTGGAGGCCAGCAGGTCCCGCAGCAGGGCAAGGGTCTGGGGACCGACCTGTTCGCCATCGCCGGGCAGCCGGAGCAGCCCTCGGGCAACCGCAACGGCATGCTGGTGCTCATGGCGGTGGCCGCCGCGGCCGCCGTGGTGATCGCCGTACTCATCGTCGCGCTCTTCTCCAGCTGACCCGCGCCGCGGCCGTAAGGCGGTCGTGGGTCAGACTGGAAGTCATGAGCGAGTTCAGAATCGAGCATGACTCGATGGGCGAGGTGCGCGTGCCCTCGGGCGCCAGGTGGCGCGCGCAGACCCAGCGGGCAGTGGAGAATTTCCCGGTTTCCGGACGCCCTCTCGAGCCGTCCCACATAGCCGCGCTCGGCCTGATCAAGGCGGTGGCCGCCGAGGTGAACGGCGAGCTGGGCGTGATCGACAAGGACCTGGCCGAGGCCGTCGCCCAGGCGGCGGCCGACGTCGCCGAGAACGAGCACGACGCCCACTTCCCGATCGACGTCTTCCAGACCGGCTCCGGCACCTCGTCCAACATGAACGCCAACGAGGTGATCGCGACGCTGGCCGAGGAGCGCCTCGGCCGTCCCGTGCACCCGAACGACCACGTGAACGCCTCCCAGTCGTCCAACGACGTCTTCCCCACCTCGATCCATGTGGCGGCGGCGACGGAGGTGACCTTCCACCTGCTGCCCTCGCTCAGGCATCTGGCGGCGGTGCTGCGGGAGAAGGCGATCGAGTTCGACGGGGTGGTGAAGTCGGGGCGCACCCATCTGATGGACGCGACCCCGGTGCGGCTCGGCCAGGAGTTCGGCGGGTACGCCACCCAGGTCGAGAACGGCGTCCTGCGGGTCGCGACGGCCCTTGAGCGCGTGCTCGAACTGCCGCTGGGCGGCACGGCCGTGGGCACGGGCATCAACACCCCGCCGGGCTTCGCTCAGGCGGCCATCGCCAAGCTGGCCGAGGCCACCGGCATCCCGTTCGTCGAGGCCGGTGACCACTTCGAGGCCCAGGGCGCGCAGGACTCGATCGTCGAGCTGTCGGGCCAGCTCAAGGTGGTGGCCGTCTCGCTCACCAAGATCGCCAACGACCTCCGCTGGATGGGCTCGGGCCCGCGTGCCGGGCTGGCCGAGATCAACCTGCCCGACCTGCAGCCCGGCTCGTCCATCATGCCCGGCAAGGTCAACCCGGTGCTCCCCGAGGCCACGGCCATGGTCGCGGCCCAGGTCATCGGCAACGACACGGCGATCACGTTCGCCGGCGCGTCCGGCAACTTCGAGCTGAACGTGCAGCTGCCGATCATCGCGCGCAACATCCTGGAGTCGATCAGGCTGCTGGCGAACGTGTCGCGGCTGCTCGCCGACCGCTGCGTCGCCGGCATCACGGCGAACGTCGAGCGCCTGCGCGAGTACGCCGAGTCGTCCCCGTCGATCGTCACCCCGCTGAACAGGTACGTCGGCTACGAGGAGGCCGCGAAGATCGCCAAGCAGGCCCTGGCCGAGCGCAAGACCATCCGCGAGGTGGTCATCGAGCGCGGCCACGTGGCCGACGGCACCCTCACTGAGGAGCAGCTCGACGCCGCGCTCGATGTGTTGTCGATGACCCGGCCTCAGTGACCCGGCCTCAGTGACCCGGCCTCAGTGACCCGGCCTCAGTGACCCGGCCTCAGTGACCCGCTGACGCCTGGGCCTGCGTGGCGTGCGCCCACAGGGTGAGCAGGGACAGCGCGGCGCCGGAGTCGACCGCCTCCGCGGCCCGCTTGTAGGCCATGCCCAGGGCGGGCGTGAGGTCGGGTGCGGGCGGCGTGCCCTCGGCGGCCACCACGGCGGCGGCCGCGTTGAGCAGGACGACGTCCCGCACCGGGCCCCGCTCGCCCGCGAGCACGGCCCGCGCCACGGCCGCGTTGTGCCGGGCATCGCCGCCGCGCAGGTCGTCCTGGCGCGACCGCGGGATCGACAGGTCGGCCGGGTCGAAGGCGGTCGGCGTGACCGTGCCCCGGCGTACGACCCAGATCGTGGAGGGGCCCGTGGTGGTGAGCTCGTCGAGCCCGTCGTCGCCCCTGAAGACCAGCGAGGAGCAGCCGCGCTGGGCCAGCACGCCCGCGATGACCGGCGCCATCCCCTGGTGGAAGACGCCGACCGCCTGGGCGGCCGGCAGGGCCGGGTTGGTGAGCGGGCCCAGGAAGTTGAAGACCGTGGGCACGCCCAGCTCGCGGCGCGGCCCGGCGGTGCGTCTCAGCCCGGAGTTGAACGCGGGCGCGAAGCAGAACGTGATGCCGACCTCGTCCGCGACCCTGACGACCGCGGCCGGCGGCAGGTCGATGACCACGCCCAGCTCCTCCAGCACGTCCGCCGCGCCCGCCAGCGAGGAGGCGGCCCGGCCGCCGTGCTTGACGACCTTGACGCCCGCGGCGGCGGCGACGATGGCGGCCATGGTGGAGATGTTCACGGTGTGGGCGCGGTCGCCGCCGGTGCCGACCAGGTCCACGGGGTCGCCGGAGACCCTGATCGCGGCCGATTTCAGGAGCATGCCGTCGGCCAGCCCGGACACCTCGGCCACGCTCTCGCCCTTGGCCCGGAGCGCGATCGCGAACGCGGCGATCTGGGCGTCCGTGGCCGTCTCGCCGATGATCTGCTCCATGGCCCATTTGGCCTGGAGCGAGGTGAGTGACCTGCCGTCGAGCAGCGTGGTGAGCAGTGCTGGCCAGGTGGTGGTCATGGTGAGCGCCCCTTTCGTCAGTGCTCGACGGGGGCGCGTACGACATGCGATCGGCCGCCTCGTCGAGGCGGCCGGTGCGTATGCGCTGGGAGGTCCGCCTAGGAGGCGGGCCACCACTGGGACGAATACGCGGTCATGCGTTCAAGATAGCAGACGCCGTGATCCACATAGGGTGGCGCGGATCTATGTCGTCGGCACCTATGCGTCGGGGCGCGGGCACCGCCTAGGGTTCGGGTATGGCGAAGGAGCTGACGGGGCGGACCGCGCTTGTGACGGGGGCGGGGGGCGGCATCGGGGCGGCCTGCGCCCGGCGCCTGGCCGCCGAGGGGGCGAAAGTACTGGTCGTCGACCTGCGGGCCGAGCCCGCCGAGAAGGTCGCCGCCGAGATCGGCGGGGTGGCGGTGGTGGCCGATCTGAGCGATCCCGGGTTCGTGGCGGCGCTGCCCGACGAGCCGGTCGACATCGTGGTGAACAACGCCGGCTTCCAGCACGTCGCGCCGATCGAGGACTTCCCGCCCGAGGTGTTCTCGGCGATCCTGCAGGTGATGGTCGAGGCCCCGTTCCTGATCGCCCGGCAGGTGCTGCCCGGCATGTACGCCAGGGGCTGGGGGCGGTTCGTGAACATCTCGTCCGTGCACGGGCTGCGTGCCTCGCCGTTCAAGTCGGCGTACACGACGGCCAAGCACGGGCTGGAGGGCTTCTCCAAGGTCGTCGCGCTCGAAGGGGCGCCGCACGGGGTCACCTCCACCTGCGTCTGCCCCGCCTACGTACGGACGGGGCTGGTCGAGGCGCAGATCGCCGACCAGGCTAAAGTGCACGGCATCGAGCCGGACGAGGTCGTCGAGAACATCATGCTGCAGCCCGCCGCGATCAAGCGGCTGATCGAGCCCGAGGAGGTGGCCGAGCTGGTCGCCTACCTCTGCGGCCCCGCCGGGTCGTTCATCACCGGCGTCTCCCTCCCGATGGACGGCGGCTGGACGGCGCACTAGTGCTACGGATCCCAGCGGCCGAGCCGCCGAGCGGAGTGAGGCCATGAGCACGCAGTTCCTGGAGTTGCTCGCGCGGGAGGCGTCGGCGGTCGAGTTCGAGGGGCCGATCATCGAGGCCAGGGCTCGCGGCGCGGACCCGGCCACGATCGAGGCGCTGGAGCAGGCCAAGGTCGAGGCGCTCAAGGTGCGTGACCTGCTCAAGCGGCGCGCCAGGCGTGAGGCCGAGCTGTCGGCCCTCTACGACACGGCCGGCGACCTGGCCGCGCTGCGCGACCTCGACGCCGTGCTGGAGGCCATCGTGCACCGGGCCAGGCAGCTGCTGGCCACCGACGTCGCGTACATGACGCTGCACGACCCCGAGCAGGGCGACACGTACATGCGGGTCACCGACGGGTCGATCTCGGCCAAGTTCAGGGCGTTGCGGCTGGCCATGGGGGCGGGGCTGGGCGGCCTGGTCGCGCAGACGGCCACCCCGTACTCGACGGCCGACTACTTCGCCGACGCCAGGTTCCGGCACAAGCACCACATCGACGAGGCCGTCACGGAGGAGGGCCTGGTCGCGATCCTGGGCGTGCCGCTGCGGCTGGGGCAGCGGGTGATCGGCGTGCTGATGGCGGCCAACCGCAGCGCGCGGCCGTTCCACCAGGAGGAGGTGTCGCTACTGGCCAGCCTGGCCGCGCACGCCGCCGTCGCGATCGACAACGCCAGGCTGCTGCAGGAGACCAGGAACGCGCTGGAGGAGCTCTCCCAGGCCCACAGGACCGCCAGGGCGCACGGGGAGGCCGTGGAGCGGGCCGCGCTGGCCCACGACCGGATGACCTCGCTGGTGCTGCGCGGCGGCGGGATCGAGGACGTGGCGGCCGTGGTGACCGACGTGCTCGGCGGCTCGCTGGCCGTGCTGGACGATCTGGGGCGGCCGCTCACGGGTGACGTGGGCGAGCTGGACGCCGGGGTGTTCGAGTCGGCGCAGGCGTCCAGGGCGCTGGGGCGTACCGTGCGGCGGGGAGACCTGCTGATCGCGTCGGTGGACGTCGGCGGGGAGCCGCTGTGCACGCTGATCCTGCGCAGCGACGACGCCGACGGGCGCATCCTGGAGCGGGCGGCGCTGGTGTGCGCGCTGCTGCTGCTGTTCCGCCGGAGCGTGGCCGAGGCCGAGGGCCGGGTCAGGGGCGAGCTGCTCGACGACCTGATCTCGCGGCCCGGCTCCCCCGGCCTGGCCGACCGGGCCCGGCGGCTGGGCGTCGATCTCTCGGCGCCGCACGTCGTGGTCGTGGTGCGGCATGAGGGCCAGCGGGAACGGGCCGCGTTCTGGGCCTCGTCGCAGGCCACGCTGCGGCACGGGCTCGCGGCCGGCCGGGCGGGCGAGGTGGTGCTGCTGCTGCCGGGGGCCAACGCGGGCGGCGTCGCGCAGCGCGTCGCCGCCGAGCTGAGCGCGTCGCTGCAGGTGCCCGCCACGGCGGGCGCGTCGAAAGTCTGCCTCCCCGGCGCGCCGGCCCGGCCGCCGGGCGGCGGCGAGCCAGGGGCGGGTGACGTGGCGGGCGACGTGGCGGGTGACGTGGCGGTGGCCTACCAGGAGGCGCGCAGGTGCGCCGAGGCGCTGATCGCGCTCGGACGGGCGGGTGACGGCGCGAGCGCGGCCGAGCTGGGGTTCGTCGGGCTGCTCGTGGGCGACGGCCGTGACGTGCACGGCTTCGTCGGGCGGGTGCTCGGCGCCGTGATCGACTACGACGCCCGCAGGGGCACCGCGCTGGCCGACACGCTGGCCGCCTACTTCGGCTCGGGCGGCTCGCCCTCCCGTACGGCCGAGGTCATGCACATCCACGTCAACACCGTCACGCAGCGGCTCGACCGGATCGGCAAGCTGCTCGGCGACGGCTGGCTGGAGCCGGAACGCGCGCTCGAGATCCAGCTCGCGCTCCGCCTGCACCGGCTCGGCCACACATCCACCCCATAGACTGTGGGCCCTGGCCCCATATAAGTGACGCCGGTCACTCCTTACCGTGACCGGCATGGCCACTTCCATCAAGAAGATCGTCGCCGCGAGCCTGATCGGCACCACCATCGAGTGGTACGACTTCTTCCTGTACGGCTCGGCAGCCGCCCTCGTCTTCAACAAGCTCTTCTTCCCCGAGTCCGACCCGCTCACCGGCACGCTGCTGGCGTTCCTCACCTACGCCGTCGGATTCGTCGCCCGTCCGCTCGGCGGCCTGGTCTTCGGCCACTTCGGCGACCGGATCGGCCGCAAGACGCTGCTGGTCGTCAGCCTGCTGACGATGGGCGCGGCCACGTTCCTGATCGGCTGCCTGCCGACGTACGAGACCCTGGGCCCGTCCGCGGCGCTGCTGCTGACCTCGCTCCGGCTCGTGCAGGGCTTCGCGCTCGGCGGCGAGTGGGGCGGCGCGGTGCTGATCGTCTCCGAGCACGGCGACACGGCCCGCCGCGGCTTCTGGGCCTCCTGGCCGCAGGCCGGCGCCCCCGGCGGCAACCTGCTGGCCACCGGCGTGCTGGCGGCCCTGGCCGCGTGGCAGTCGGATGAGGCGTTCCTGGCGTGGGGCTGGCGGGTGCCGTTCCTGCTGTCGGGCGTGCTGGTGCTGATCGGCCTCTGGATCCGCCTGACGATCACCGAGTCGCCGGTGTTCCAGGAGGCGCCGCCGGAGAAGGCGCCGCCCATCGTGGGCGTGCTGCGGCACCACTGGAAGGACGTGCTCACCGCGATCGGCGCGCGCCTCGCGGAGAACATCTCCTTCTACCTGCTCACCGTCTTCGTCATCACGTACGCCAAGTCAGTCAAGATCGAGAACTCCACCGTGCTGAACGCGGTGCTGATCGCCTCGGCCATCCACTTCATCACGATCCCGATGTGGGGCGCGCTGTCGGACCGGATCGGCCGCCGCCCGATCTACCTGGCGGGCGCCGCCGGCATCGGAGTGTGGATCTTCGCGTTCTTCCCGCTCGTGGACACCGGCAACTTCCTGGTGATCACCCTCGCCATCACCGTCGGCCTGCTCTTCCACGGCATGATGTACGGCCCGCAGGCGGCCTTCTTCTCCGAGCTCTTCGGCACGAGGATGCGCTACACCGGCGTCTCCATCGGCGCGCAGCTGTCGGCGATCGTGGCCGGCGCGCTGGCCCCGATCATCGCGGTCGCGCTGCTGAAGTCGTACTCGAGCAGCCTGCCCATCTCGGTCTACCTTGGTCTGGCGGCGCTGCTCACGCTGGGCGCGGTCTACGCCGCCCGCGAGACCCAGGGCAGCGACCTGGCCGAAAGGATCCACGCGCGATGAAGGTCACCACGCCCCGACTCACCCAGAACGTCCTGACCGTCGAGGGCAGGGACACCGGCGAGCCGGTGCTGTTCGTGCACGGGAACGTCTCCTCGGCCGCCTTCTGGCGCGACAGCATGGCGGCGCTGCCCGGCGGCTACCGGCCGCTCGCGGTCGACCTGCGCGGGTTCGGTGACAGCGACCCCGCGCCCGTGGATGCCACGAGGGGCCTGCGCGACTGGTCCGACGACCTGATCGAGCTGGTCGAGGCGCTGGACCTGGACGGGGTGCACCTGGTCGGCTGGAGCCTGGGCGGCGGCATCGTGCTGCAGGTCCTGCGCGACCGGCCGGCCGCCGTCAGGAGCGTCACCCTGGTCAACCCGATCTCCCCGTACGGCTTCGGCGGCACGGAGGGCCCGGACGGCCGCCTCACGCACCCCGACGGCACGGGAGCGGGCGCCGGCGCCGCCAACCCCGACTTCGTGGCCCGGCTCAAGGCGGGCGACATGTCGGACGAGTCCCCCACGTCGCCGCGCAGCGTCCTCCGCTCCTCGTACGTCAAGCACCCCGAGGTCGCCGACGAGGACTTCTACGTACGCTCGATGCTCACCACCCGCGTGGGCGAGGCCAACTACCCGGGCGACGCCGCCGCCTCGGAGCAGTGGCCCGGCGTGGCCCCCGGCAAGCTCGGCATCCTCAACGCCATCGCCCCCACCCACTTCCGCCTGGACGACCTCCACGAGATCGACCCCAAGCCGCCCGTCCTGTGGATCAGGGGCGCCGACGACGTGATCGTCTCCGACACGTCGTTCTTCGACCTGGCCCACCTGGGCGCGCTCGGCGTCGTGCCCGGCTCCCCCGGCACTCCGGCCCAGCCCATGGTGGCCCAGACCAGGGCCGTGCTGGAGCGCTACGGCCCGTACCGGGAGGCCGTCATCGACGACTGCGGCCACAGCCCGCACCTGGAGCACCCCGAAGAGTTCCGGCGCCTGCTGACCGCCCACCTCGGGGAGGCGTGATGTTCGTCGCGCTCACCTTGGTCGCGAGCCTGCTCACCCCGGCCCCGCAGCTCACGGTGCCGGGCGCGGAGCAGGCCGTGGTGGCCACGCTGGACGACCTGACCACGGCGGGCACCGCGAAGACCGGCCACACCGACCCGGCCGACTGGGCCGGGCTGCACTCGGCCGCCACGGTCAACCCGACGGGCGTGCCCGGCATCCAGATCGACGGCTACTTCCCTGACACCTCAACCACCAACGCCACGCACGGCTGGAACCACGACTCCCAGTTCGTGATCAGGCTCCCCGAGCACTGGAACGGCGGGCTGGTCGTCAGCGGCACCCCTGGCAACAGGGAGCAGTACGCCAACGACTACACGATCTCCGACTGGGTGCTGGCCAAGGGCTACGCGTTCGCCGCCACCGACAAGGGCAACGTCGGCGTGAACTTCCACGAGGACGGCCGCGATCCCGGCGACGCCATCGCCGAGTGGAACCACCGGGTCACCCAGCTCACGGTGGCCGCCAAGGCCGTCGTCAGGCAGCGGTACGGCAGGAAGCCCCAGCGCACGTTCGTGGCGGGCATCTCCAACGGCGGCTACCTGGTCAGATGGCAGCTGGAGAACCGCGGCTGGCTCTACGACGGCGGCGTGGACTGGGAGGGCACGCTCTGGCGGGTCAAGGGCGACAACCTGCTGAACTTCCTGCCGCCCGCGCTGAAGGCGTACCCGGACGAGGCCGGGGTGCGGGCGGCCGGGTTCGCGGCGGGCTCGGAGTTCCTGTGGCCGTTCCACCGGCAGTACTACTGGGAGCTCACCCAGCAGCTCTACCAGAAGGAGCTGGACCCGTCCTACCAGGGCGCGGCGGCGGACTACGACTACGACCGGCGCAAGCCGTACGCGGCCGTGGCGAAGATCGCGCTGACCGGCCGGATCACCAAGCCGCTGATCACGATCCACGGGACGCTCGACACGCTGCTGCCGATCTCCCGCGACTCCGACGTCTACGCGAAGATGGTCGGCCCGCACCGGCCGTTCCGCTACCACCGCGTCGAAGGCGGCAACCACCTGGACAGCCTGGTGGACGTCTATCCCGACAAGCTGAAGCCCATGCTCCCGGTCTTCAGGAGCGCCTTCGAGGAGCTGGAGGGCTGGGTCAGTCCTTGAGGTAGCGATGCCTGCCCGCGCGCGCCAGGCGCACCATGTGACGCGCGCCGGGCAGCCGCCTGCCGATGCGGTGCAGGACGGTGTCCCTGCCCATGGGCGAGCGCCGCCCCGGATCGACCGCGGCGGCGGGCCGTACCAGGATCTTGCCCCCGCGCACCTCCAGCGCGAACCTGAGCCCGATCTCCTCCTCCGCCGTGCGCAGCGACGTCAGCCAGGCGCCGGGGCCGAGCTGGTCGGGTGGCGGCATCATCCGCTTGACCGGCACCTTGGCCACGAGCTGTCCCGCGAGCCGGCCCGGCACCCCGGCCTCGACCAGGGCGGGCGCGCACACCTCGCGGCCGCGCCGCCCGGTGCTGCGCAGCACCAGCTCCAGCGGGGGTCCCCCGCTCGGCGGCACGTACGGCACCGGCAGCACGACGTACGCGTGCCCGTCGAGCCGTTTGACCTCCACCCCGCGCGACACCAGGGCGATCGACTCGGAGAACGAGCGCGGCTCGACGGCCAGGCCCAGGTCGCCGTGGTCGGTCCAGCACGGCACCACCAGGCGCGTCCTGGGCCGCTGGGCCAGCACGCCCAGGCAGTTGAGCGGGCCCGCCGAGCTGCCGACCCGGCTCCTGGCCTGGTTGGCGCCGCCGAACATGCGTACGTGCACCTCCCACTGGCCCGGCCTGAGCGGCTCGCCGACCGCGGCGGCGGTCACGTCCAGCCGGGCCTCGCCCCTGATCTGCACGCGCATCCGGCGGCGGCCGTCCTGGACGCGCTCCACGTGCTGGGTCAGGGGCAGGAAGTGGATCACTCCCGTCTCGGCGTGGCGCACGTACAGCTCGACGCGGGCCCGCTCGACCGCCTCGGTGACGTCGGTGACGCTCTCGTCCAGGGCCTTGGTCTCCAGCGAGCGCGGCGGGATCCAGTGCAGGCGCTCGCCGTCCTCCCGGTACCTGTCGGGCGTGCCGTCGCCCGCCAGGACCTCCACGGTCAGCGCGAGCACCAGCACGTGGGCGTCCCAGCGCATCTCGGTCAGGTCGGCGCGGAGCCCGGCGCGCTTGGAGGAGTTCGACAGGAGCACGATCTGGTCCAGGCGCCCCATGCGCACGTACGCGGCCACCACGCGCAGCTGGACGGGCAGGTAGCGGTCGAGCCGCTCCGGGAACCGCTCCTCGACCAGCTCCTGCACCACCCGGAAGTGCAGGCCCCGGTCCACCGACGAGTCGGCGAAGCGGGCGGTCAGCAGCGGGCGCAGGACGGCGTACCGGAACCAGTGGGCCTGCATGCGGTCGCGCTGGCGGCCCTCCCCCACGCAGGTCTCGATGTCGGTGAGCAGCGCGTCGAGCTCCTTGACCATGGCCCGCGGCTCGTCCTCGGCCCCGAGCCGGTCGCCGAGGTGGCAGCAGACGTGCTCGGCCAGCACGGCGATGACCTTGGCGTGCAGGTAGGCCCGCATCACGAACGCCTGCTCGGCCATCCTGCCGCCGGGCACGGTGAACCCCAGCTCGTGCTCCTCCAGGAAGGCGCGGCGGTAGAGCTGCTGCGGCACGAGCAGCTGGAGCAGGCGGTCGCGCAGGATGTCGGCGCGGGCCGTGCCGCGCTCGAAGGCGGCCATCGGCGGCCCGAAGTCGCGGATCAGGCGGCCGACCAGCACGTCGGCGTCGGTCTCCACGGCGCGCTCGTGCATGCGGGCGACCGCGTCCTTCTCCAGGCGGTCGCCCTGGTCGAGGAAGTAGACGTAGTCGCCGGCGGCGGCCGCGAGGCCCACGTTGCGGCCGCGCATGGGCGTCCCGGTGTGCGGCAGGTGCAGGACGCTCACGTTGTCACGGGTCGTGGCGATGGTGTCGAGGCGCTCGCCGATCCCGTCCGTGGAGCCGTCGTCCACGAAGATCACTTCGTACGCGTCCGGGGGCATCGTCTGCTCCAGGGCGGAGCGGATGCACGCGTCGGCGGTGGCCCCCGGATTGTGGACATTGACGATCACGCTGACCTTGACACCCATGCGGCCAGAGTGGGCCCGCATGCACGTTCGGGCGCGGCGGCTTGCCGATTAAAGAGGGAAAGTTGACCCTCTAATACCAACCCACCGACTGTGAGTGTCCCCAGGCGCCACAGGGCGTGCCGTAGCGGCCCTTGATGTAGCCGAGGCCCCACTTGATCTGGGTCGCGGCGTTGGTCTGCCAGTCGGCGCCCGCGCTGGCCATCTTGCTGCCGGGCAGGGACTGCGGGATGCCGTACGCGCCGGAGTAGCGGTTCATCGCCCGCTCGTTCCAGCCGCTCTCCTTCTGCCAGAGCCGCTCCAGGCAGCCCCACTGGTCGTCGCCCCAGCCCATGGAGGCGAGCATGGTCTTGGCGGTGGCCTTGTTGCTGCCCGGCGAGGGGTCGCTGCCCGGCGGGAAGTTCATCGCGGGGAACCCGTCACCGGCCGGCGCCTTCTTCGGCACCACCCAGTCGATGTCGGGGTTCTTGCCCGCGGAGGCCCGGCCGTCCTTGAGCTTGTCCGCCTTGTACGCCTGCTCGGCGGCGTTCTTGAGCGCGTCGTTCTGGGGGTCGGGCGTGTAGAAGCTGCCGCTCGCGATGGCGCCCAGCTGCTCGGGCGTGAAGGGCGTGACGGCCGGCCTCTTGGCGTTCTCCATGGCGCGGTAGGCGACGAAACCGCCACCACCGACCACGACCACCAGCGAGACGGTGGTGATCAGCACCGCTTTCACGCTCAGGCGCTTCTTGGGCCGGCGCGCCGGGGGAAGGTCTTCCTTCGGCGGGCGCTCACTCAACTGCGGACCAGGGCTCACGAACCATGAGCTTGCCCTGTACTGGGGGGTGGTTCGCAACCGAAACGCGGGAATCGCTTGGGACCCCGTTGGCTAACTTGCTGGTAACCGTGGCGTTTCCAAAATAGTGTGATATTGCTCACACAAAGGACAGCTCGCTCTCGGAGGCCCGCAAACCGAAGGGGGCCCGCTCCCAGGGTGCCTCGGCCACTTCCGTGTCCCATCTGTGACACGTCACAGTTTGGTGACTTAGTTCGGGCATTCGGGACATGGAATAATAATTTGTGCGTGGCAGGCATCCTCCTGGTTGAAGACGACCCCTCGGTGCGCACGGCTCTCGAGCTGGCGCTGACCCGTCAGGGGCATTCCGTCACCTCGTACGCGACCGGCGAGGAGGCACTCGACCACATCAGGGCCCGCCGCCCGGAGATCGCGATCCTCGACGTGATGCTCCCCGGGATCGACGGGATCGAGGTGTGCCGCCGCGTACGCAAGCTCGACCAGCTCCCCGTCATCCTGCTCACGGCCCGCGGCGACGACCTGGACGTGGTGGTCGGGCTGGAGGCCGGCGCGGACGACTACGTGGTCAAGCCGGTCGAGCCCCGGGTCCTGGACGCGCGCATCCGCGCCATCCTGCGCAGGGCCGAGTCCGCCGCCTCCGATCGCATCACCTTCGGCGACCTCGTGATCGACCGGGGCGCGCTCAAGGTCATGCTGGCCAACAAGGAGATCCACCTGACGCCGACCGAGCTGCGGCTGCTGCTGGAGCTCGTACGGCACCCGGGCCAGGTGCTCAATCGCCGCTACCTGCTGCGCGAGGTCTGGGACCACACGCACATCGCCGACTCGCGGCTGGTGGACGCCTGCGTGCAGCGGATCCGGGCCAAGATCGAGCCGAGGCCGGCCGAGCCCGTGTTCATCCACACGGTGCGCGGGTTCGGCTACCGCTTCAGCCCTCCGTGATCCCCCTGCCCACGGGACTGCGCGCCCGACTCGTCATCACGTTCACGCTCGTCGCCGTCACCGCCTCGCTGCTGGTCGCCACCATCGGCTTCGAGCTGGCCAAGACGGCCCTGGTGACCCGCGAGGAGAACACCTCTCTCGACCTCGTGATCAGAGAGCTGGGCAGCATCACGTTCCCCATCGGCAAGCTCGCGCCCGGCGAGGCCGCGCCGACCATCAAGGAGCTGGACCGGGTCGCCGCCGCGCTGAGCGGGCCGGGCCGCAGCGTGATCGTCGAGTACGGCACGTTGGTCTCCGCCGAGGGGCCCATGACCCTGAGCGACGTGCCCAACGAGCTCTACGGCCGGGCCAAGCAGAGCGTGGTCACCCAGCGCAAGGTCATCCGCAACCAGCTCTGGCTGATCGTCGGCGCCGAGGTCTACCGCGACGTCGACGGCGCTCCCCAGGCCACCGGGCTGCGCGCGTTCGCGTTCTTCCCGATGCGGGGCGACGAGAACCAGCTCAACACGCTCAGGGCCACGCTCGCCCAGGCCGGTGCCGCCATCGTGCTGATCGCGCTGGTCGTGGCGCTGCTGTCGGCCAGGCAGGTGCTGCTGCCGGTCAGGCGGCTGAGCGCCGCCGCGCAGGCGCTCGGCCAGGGCAGGCTGGACACGCGCCTGCCCGTCCACGGGCAGGACGAGCTGGCCGAGCTGACCTCCAGGTTCAACGACGCGGCCGCGGCGCTGGAGCTGAGCGTGTCCGAGCTGCGCTCGCTGGAGGCCATGTCGCGCAGGTTCGTGGCGGACGTCTCGCACGAGCTGCGCACGCCCCTGACCGCCATGACCGCCGTGGCCGACATGCTCTCCGAGGAGGCGGGCCGGCTGCCGGATGCGCCGGCGGAGGCCGTCCGGCTGGTCCTCAGGGAGATCGAGCGCCTGCGCGAGCTGGTCGAGCACCTCATCGAGATCAGCCGCTTCGACGCGGGCACGGCCACGCTCAACGTCGAGCCGGTGAACGTGGCCGACGCCATCGCGGACTGCCTGGAGGTGCGCGGCTGGACCGATCAGGTGGAGGTGAAGGCGTCCCAGGGCTTGACGGTGAACCTCGACCCGAGGAGGTTCGACGTCATCGTCGCCAACCTGGTCGGCAACGCGCTCAAGCACGGGCAGCGACCCGTCATGGTGAGCGCCAGAGGCACGGAGAACGGCCTGGAGGTGAAGGTGCGCGACCACGGCAAGGGCATCCCGCGCGAGGCGCTGGCGCACGTCTTCGACCGCTTCTTCAAGGCCGGCGCGGGCCGGGCCCGCAGCCAGGGCAGCGGCCTCGGCCTCGCGATCGCCAGGGCGAACGTCCACCTCCACGGCGGCACGATCTCCGTACGCCTGCAGAATCCCGGCACGCTCTTCACGGTCTGGCTCCCACACTCATGACCGCTCTCCGCGCTCTCGCGTTCGCCCTCCTGCTCGCCCTGACCGCCTGCGGCATCTCGCCCACGGACGTCCAGGACCGGGGGAACGCGCCCACCATCAAGATCCCGCCGCCGTCCAAGACGATCTTCCTGATCAGGAACGGCAAGCTCGCGCTGGAGGCGGCCGACGTCGAGAACGACACCGTCGCCAGCCTGCTCGGCGCGCTCTTCGCGGCCTCCTCGCAACCTCTGGACGGCGGCCGGGACACCGCGCTGCGCGGGTTCACGTACCTGGGGATCAAGGACTCGCTGAACCCCGTGCAGCGCGACGAGGTCCAGCTGCCCCGCACCTCGACGCTGACCGTCTACGTCAGGGGCGACGGCACGCTCACCAGGCTCGGCATGGCGCAGATCGTCTGCACGGCCCAGCAGGACGCGGCGTACGAGATGGTGAAGATCGTCCGGGAGAACGTGAACCGCCCCTCCCGGTCGGAGGGGCAGCACACCTGCGGCGAGCTCAAGTGATCACATCGTGATGTCCTCGAGCATCTCCGTCACCAGCGCCGCGATCGGAGAGCGCTCCGACCTGGTCAGCGTGACGTGCGCGAAGAGCGGGTGGCCCTTCAGCTTCTCCACCACCGCGACCACGCCGTCGTGCCGGCCGACGCGGAGGTTGTCACGCTGGGCCACGTCGTGGGTGAGCACGACCCGGGAGTTGGCGCCGATCCGGCTCAGCACGGTCAGCAGCACCCCGCGCTCCAGCGACTGAGCCTCGTCCACGATCACGAACGCGTCGTGCAGCGACCGGCCCCGGATGTGCGTCAGCGGGAGCACCTCCAGCATGCCCCTGTCGAGCACCTCCTCGATCACCTCGGGCGAGGTGATCGCGCCGAGCGTGTCGTAGACCGCCTGCGCCCACGGGCCCATCTTCTCGCCCTCGGTGCCCGGCAGGTAGCCGAGCTCCTGGCCGCCCACGGCGTACAGGGGGCGGAAGACGACCACCTTGCGGTGCTGGCGGCGCTCCAGGACCGCCTCCAGGCCCGCGCAGAGCGCGAGCGCCGACTTGCCGGTGCCGGCCCGGCCGCCCAGCGAGACGATGCCGATCTCCGGGTCCATCAGCAGGTCGAGCGCGATGCGCTGCTCGGCGGAGCGGCCGTGCAGGCCGAACACCTCGCGGTCGCCGCGTACGAGCTTCACCGACTTGTCCGGCTGCACCCTGCCGAGCGCCGAGCCCTTGGCCGACAGCAGCCGCAGGCCGGTGTGCGCCGGCAGGTCCCTGGCCTCCTCGAGGTCGGCGCTGCCCTGGTCGAAGAGCACCTCGACGTCCTCCGCGGTCACCTGGACCTCGGCCATCCCCGTCCAGCCCGACTCGTGTACGAGCTCGGCGCGGTATTCCTCGGCCGCCAGGCCGATCGAGGCCGCCTTGACCCGCAGCGGCAGGTCCTTGGACACCAGGACCACGTCGCAGCCTTCGGCGGCCAGCGAGCGGGCCACGGTCAGGATGCGGGTGTCGTTGTCGCCCAGGCGGAACCCGACGGGCAGAATCGACGGATCGCTGTGATTGAGCTCAACCCTGATCGTGCCGTCCCCCGTGGGCATCGCCTCATCGAGCCTGCCGTACTGGATGCGCAGGTCGTCGAGGTAGCGCAGGGCCTTCCTGGCGAAGTAGCCGAGCTCGGGATGATGGCGCTTCCCCTCCAGCTCGGTGATGACCACGATCGGAAGAACCACGTCGTGCTCGGCGAAGCGTGTCATTGCCGCCGGGTCGGCCAGCAGGACCGACGTGTCCAGCACATACGTGCGCTTGGCCGACAGGTGAGTAGGGTTGCTCGAGGACACTGCCACACGTTCTCCCCCGGGCGCCCATAAGCGCGAGCGCCCTGCAGACGAGGCGGGAATCGGACCGGACCCACATCCCCGACCGTGAGCTGCCGTCGGCGCCGGGTACCGGCCCCCTCGGCAGATCTTGGTGCAAAGGCGGGCCCTCTCCGAAATGTCCGGCCTGCGGTCGGACATTTACTACGTTACGTTCTGAATGCCCCGTTGTCGCGTCATGAACCGTAACGTCGATGTCTCGCAGCGTAGTCGCGCAGCGCCCGCAGGAAATCCACCCTGCGGAAGTCAGGCCAGTAGGCCTCGTGGAAGTAGAACTCAGAGTGAGCGCTCTGCCAGAGCATGAAGCCGGACAGGCGCTGCTCGCCCGAGGTCCGGATGAGAAGGTCCGGGTCGGGTTGGCCGCGAGTGTAGAGATGCTCCGCGATGTGCTCCACATCGAGCACCTCGACGAGGTCCTCGATGCTCGCCCCTTTGCTCGCTTGCTCCTGGAGCAGTGAGCGCACCGCATCGGCAATCTCACGCCTTCCTCCATACCCAACTGCAACGTTCACAATCAGGCCTGGACGGTGTGATGATGCTTCCTTTGCGTTTTTCAGGACATTCGCCGTGCGGTCCGGCAGCAGATCCAGCGCGCCGACCGGGCTGATCCGCCAGCCCTCGTCCACCAGCTCCTGCGTCACGTCCTCGATGATGCGCAGCAGCGGCTCCAGCTCCTCCTTCGGCCGGTTGAGGTTGTCGTTGGACAGCATCCAGACGGTGACGACCTCGACGCCCGTCTCACGGCACCAGCCGAGCAGCTCCGAGATCTTGTCCGCGCCCTTGCGGTGGCCGCTGGCGACGTCACGCATGCCCATCGCGCGTGCCCAGCGGCGGTTGCCGTCGATGATCACCCCGACGTGCCGGGGGATGATGTCCTTCGACAGCTTGGACTCCAGCCTGTGCTCATACAGCCGGTAGACCAGATCGCGCAGGCCCACGGAGTGCCTCCCCAGCGGTTGCCTTCGGTCGCATGACCCAACAGGCAATTATCACCGCGAATCGCCCGTGCCTGCTCCGTCTAGCGGATTCCTCGCCAGATCTCTACCTTCCAGACATCCTTCCGCCTCATCCACAAGGCTCCGGACGAACACCGACAGCTCCGACGACGTCAGCACCGCCCGCATGCCCACGCCCGTCGAGCCCCACGCCTCCACGTACGCCCTTCTGGTCAGCCGCCACTCGCCCTTGGCAGCCTGCCACACCGGGATGGTCCTGAGCTGGCAGCGCAGCTCCCCGCCGCCCACCAGGCCCGCTCTGGTGCGGTAGCGGAAGGAGAACAGCTCGCTGTCCGGGTCCTCGTCAGGGAACCTGTCGTCAGGGTCGGTCCACCGCTTGGCCGCTCCGCGTCCCTGCCGGGCCTCGTCCACGCCGCGCGCCAGGCGCGCGAGCAGCCAGCCGCACCGCTCCCCGACGCTCCCGTACGGCGTGCCGTCGCGACGCAGCTCGAGGGTGACCTCGTACGGCGTGCCGATGCTGTCCTTGCATGCCACTGGCGTGACGGTCAGATAAGAGCCGTCGACACAACGCAATCCCCCCATTCTCTGACGGTTTCCGGACGAATGCCTGCTAAACCGGCTATCCCTGATCCAACCCTGGCCGGTTGCGGCCACGCTCAGGGCAGGAATCGCGACCACCAGCGGGGTTTGGGCGGCGGATCGGCCATGCGGCCGCGCTCGCGCAGCCAGGCGGCGAAGTCGTCCGCGTCGGTGCGGTAGTTGGGCGGCGGCTCGCTGCGGGACCGCGCGTAGGCGGCGAACTCCGCGGGCAGGTCGGGGCCGGCCGCGGCGGCGGCGTCGGGCC